>NZ_QTMM01000023.1:0-118506 GCF_003635445.1 Parabacteroides sp. AF17-3
TAGCCGCCGTTTTAGATAAAAGGAGTTCATTCGATAGAGTGGACTCCTTTTTGTTTTATGTAAATGACGGTTCAAATAGAAATAGTAAATGTCAAATAAGATAATAAAGCTCAGTCGAAACTCAGCTTTATTATTTCTCCGTAGGATGGCACGTTTTTAAAGGCTTCCTCTATTCCATATTCTCCGGCATAAACACGCGCACAAGTTAAAACACCTCCATGGGCAAATATACAGACATCTTGCATTCCGCTTTTTCTGATCTCATCAAGAAATGAACTGACGCGGTCGTATTGGTCTTTTAACGATTCTCCGTTTGGTGTTCTGATATTGATCCAGTCTGCAAACCAGGCTTCGGAACGTGGGTCGGAGGATAAGTCTTCCCAGGATTTCATTTCCCATTCCCCAAAATTCAATTCTTTTACGCGATCTTCCCGAATGGCATCCGGATAACCACAATAGGAGGCTAACCTTACACAGCGGGTTAACGGACTACACCAGACTTTGTCAAAAGTAAGTCCGGATAATGATTCTTTTACTTTTTCGGCTTCTTCCTCAAAAGATGGGCGCAGTAGTACGTCGGTTTGTCCGTAAGCATAACCTGCGGGAACGTCGACAGACGTATGTCTGATTAAATAGATATTCATATGTAAATAACTAAAGTGTTGTTGTATATATAACAGCTATACCCAGATAAAAGCTTAATTCGCATAGTAGAAATGTAGCTCCGCAGCAGTCACCGGTATATCCTTGTATTTTCTTTTTCATAAAAGTAGTCAATAGGTACCAGGTAGCAACGGGTAGGAGACCTGCCAGAAAATATACGGGTTCAGGCAACCAGCACAGAGGCAGTAACAGACAAATAAGACTGAACAGGTATTCTCCGGTTGTCATCCGACTATAAACAGTTTTACTTTTTGCTTCTTCCTCTTTTCGGGCATATGGGAGGCGATTGATGATCATACCTGCAATGCCTTTGCTATAAGGATCACCTGCAAGGATGGCACAACCTGCCAGTTCGACCGGGAGATTGCTGAGCAACAAATAATACAGGCCAAAATAGCAGATCAAACCAATGACTCCATAACTTCCTATATGCGAGTCTTTCATAATAGCCAATATCCGTTCCCGGTTTGTGCCTCCTCCGAATCCGTCAAAAAAATCAGCCAGGCCGTCTTCGTGGAGACAGCCTGTGATTAATAAACGGGTGATCATAGCCAGGGCTAAAGCAACTCCGGAAGGCAGAACAAGTGAGCCTGCATATAGTACAATCACCATCAGCCCAGCAGTAACCCAACCGACTAAAGCCCATCGGCTCACTATATTTTTGAAATATTCGGCAGGTACTTCAGCCAGTTTCCAAAAAGGCAGACGCGTAAAGAATATGAATGCAGCCAGTATACGCAACATATATTTAAATGTTAGGAATGGATACCATCCGGTTAAAAATATTTTGTCACGGCCGCCTGTTGGAAAGTATGCATCTCGTTGATCATGCGTACGGCCGAGTCTACGATCGGATAAGCACATACGGAGCCGGAACCTTCTCCCAGACGCAGTCCCAGGTTTAGAATCGGGTTTACCTGTAATACATCCAGTACTTTCCGGTGTCCGGCTTCGTCTCCGCAATGACCGAATATGCAATAAGGTAACATTTCAGGATATAACCGGGAAGCTGCCAGAACACAGTTGGTCATGATAAACCCGTCGACAAGTATGATCATTTTGAGTTCTGCTGCCCGGAGCATTCCACCGACAGCCATGACCATTTCGTATCCTCCGAAATAACGGATCACATCTAATGGGCTATTATCTCCTTTATAGTTTTCGAGCGATGCTTTCAACACATTATATTTATGTTGTACGCCAAGACTGTCCAACCCGCTTCCGGCACCGACACATTCTATCAATGGAATACCTGTCAGGCAGGTCATCCACATGCTGGAAGCTGCCGTGTTACCTATTCCCATTTCGCCAAAGCTGATGACGTTGCATCCTTCCTTATGGCAATCACTCACAATTTCAGCTCCGTATTGTAGTGCCAATTCCATTTCTTCCTGTGTCATTGCTGCTTCATGGAGGAAATTACGGGTCCCTTTCCTGATTTTCCGGTCGATTAGTTGTGGAATGGAAGGAAAGTCGAAATCTACGCCACCATCAACAATCTTCAGTTCGATGCCATGCTGGCGGGCAAGAAAACAAACACCGGCTCCGCCGTTCAAGAAATTGTGAATTACCTGGCGGGTGACTTCTTTGGGTGATTTACTTACTCCTTCATCTGCAATACCGTGGTCGGAGGCATAAATGACATTGACCGGATGATGTAGGGAAGGGGTAAGTGTCTGCTGGATCAAACCGATCTGAAGAGCTAATTCTTCTAATCTACCTAATGAACCTTTAGGTTTTGTCAGATTGTTTATTTTTTCCTGTAATGTTTCTGCGATAGCAGCATCTGGTTTTTCAATATTAAAAGTAATCATTGTATTGTTATTTTGTTATCCTTTTATTTTCATGGGTATTCCGCTTACCATCAGTACGACTTCGTCGGCTCGGGAGGCTATATGTTGGTTCAGCCACCCTTGCAGGTCCGTGAATTTGCGTTGAACCGGATCTGGCGAGACTCCGCCTAACCCAATTTCATTGGTCACGAATATAAGATAAGCCTCCTGTTGAGTCAGCCGGTTGAATTCTTCTTTCAGTTCTGTCAATGATTTTTCGACATTACTGTCATTGTCGAAAAAAAAGTTTGTGCCCCATAACGTGACACAATCTATAACGACTACCCGGCCATTCAGATTATGATGGCTCAGGTATTTTTCTTCTTCTATATTTGTCCATTCCGGACCACGGTCTGCCTGGTGACGGAGAACCCGTTGACGGAATTCTTCATCCCATACACGCGAAGTCGCCAGGTAAACCGGGTTAGTGCTCAATGATAAGGCTAACTTTTGTGCATATCCGCTTTTGCCGGAACGTTGACCTCCTGTAATAAGTACGATATGTTTGTGCGGCATCGTATTATTCTCCTTTAGGCTTGTTGCGGGTAGCAACTCGTTTTCCTTTGTTTATCGGATTGTTTTTACTCGTTTTTCGTAAACTGGCAGATTTGGGAGAAGCGGCAAGGCGTTGCGCAACGGCTGCTTTTCCCAAAGATTTACCGAACTTCGGACGCATGGCATCTTTGAGTGCCTTTTCTTCCGGAGTCAGTTTGTCTTTCGGTTTTTCTCCGCTTTTAGCCGCTTTTCTGGCAGCAGCATATTTGTTGTATTTGACATATTTACCAGGTCTCAGCTTACTGCCGGAACCGGAAGGTTTCTTTTTTTCAACAGGCGCACTGTCTTCCACTTTCTTTTCTTTTTTCTCCACTTTGGCAACAGGGTCGCCGAAGATCAGATTTTGAGTTTTACCGGAACCGGTGCGTGCATGCTCCTGAGCCTGGCTGAAATTAACTTTAATATCATCAAGCATGACGATATCAGCTTTGCTAACTTTCTGGCCGACTTCCGGCTGTTTTCCGTTGACGGTAACCCGCCCCATTTCGATGAACTTGTCTGCTTCCCGGCGCGAGCAAAGTCCTGCGTCACTGAGCAATTTGTTTAGTCTTATTTCCATGTCTGTATAATTTTCTTTATTGTAATAATATTGATAGAAGACAAACAAGCAATCCCATGGCTAGTTCTGTATTGCTGTTTATTTTAGTTGCTATTAACATATCTTCTGTTGTAAAAGGCCTGTCGTTGACTCCGATATAAGGCTTTTCCACTGCTTGACCGAAGTAATCGTGTGTACCCCCGAAACGACAATCGAGGATGGCTGCCAATGCTGCTTCCGGATAACCTGAATTGGGACTGAGATGTGCCCTACCGAAACGTGTCAGAAAATCTCTTTTGTGCCAGTTTCCGGAAACCAGTAACATCAGGCAAGCTGTCAGCCGGGCAGGTATGTAGTTGGCAACGTCGTCCAACCGGGCGGCAGCTTCTCCGAATTCTTTGTATCGCTCGTTTTTATAGCCGATCATCGAGTCGAGTGTATTAATCATTTTATAAGCCATCATTCCGGACAATCCTAAAAAGCCAAACCAGAACATCGGGGCGATCACTCCGTCACTCAGGTTTTCCGCCAAAGTTTCAAGGGCGGCGGCCCTGATTTCCTGTGGGGATAGATCGGAGGTGTCACGTCCGACGATGCGTCCGACTTGTGTCCGTCCTTCTTCCACACTACGGTCTACTGCTTCAAAAACGGCTTTTACTTCCGTAATCAATGTTTTTCCGGCAAGGCAATAGAATACACCTACTCCGACAAGAATTGCGTATAAATAAGTATTTATAAATGCTCCCCAGAAAAGGATTAGCCGGGTTATAAAGTAAATGCCTGCTACAAGGATTAGTGTCAACAGACCTCCTTTATAGAAACGGTTCTCACCCTGATTCAGTTTTTTCTCTCCGAAAGAAATGAGTTTGCCGAACCAGACGATGGGGTGAGGCCAGCCTTCCGGATCACCTAACAGGCGGTCTGCCAGCCATCCGCCCAGAAAGGGGATTACCTTGAATGAATATATCGATTGAGTTAACCAGTACATATTATTTGTTTGAGAGACAAAGGTAGAAAATTGTACCGTTTTTTGTTTTGTAAATTCACTAATAAATATCTACCTTTGTCTTATGCTTAGGATAATAACACATATAGAACGATTATTACTGGTACATGACTGTGTGATTGTACCGAAATTTGGAGGTTTTGTACTGCAAACAGTTTCTGCCGTATGCAACGGAGAGGAACATTTGTTCAGTCCGCAACGCAAAGAAATCGTTTTTAATATCACACTGCAACATAACGACGGGTTACTTTCAGAGTCATACATGCAAATGTATGGTGTTAATTACCGGAAGGCACAATTGATGCTGGAGGAAGATGTCGACGATATGAAAGCAGCTTTGCAGGAAGAAAAGAGATTATCCTTTGGTCTGTTAGGTTCTTTCAGTCTGGGACAGGAAGGCCAGATGATTTTCCATCCGGGAGAATCGGATGCATTCAGTGTCTGTTCATATGGATTGGCGGCTTTTAATTTTCCACAGCTTAAACCTGTTTTGGCTGCGCGTGAAGAGGTAGCATTGCTTACCGGAAAGAAGAAAAAAGATACATTATATATACCGGTTAGCCGGAAGTTTCTCCGCGTAGTAGCTGCTTCGGCTGCTGCTGTCACTTTATTCTTATTGGTTTCAACTCCGGTGGAAGATGTGAACCAGGCTGCTTATACTGCCAGTTTTGTTCCGACGGAAATGGTTGCCAGAAATGCGCCTGAAATGAAAACGGAGGAAATGAGCGCACCGGTTGAGACTGTGGCTCCTGAAACCAAGGCGCCGGAGGTGAAAAACGATGCGATAGCTGTTGCACCAACCCCGAAAGTGAAAAAGCAGGAGGTCGCTCCCCAACCGGCGGTCAGCAAGCCGAATCAGAAAATGTATCATATCGTGATAGCCAGTTTTCCTACGGAAGAACAAGCAGATAAATATATTGCCGGGGTAGATCGTAAAGATTGCAAGCATGTGAGTAAAGTTGTTCGTGATGGTAAGTACCGTATCTATGCCGATAGATTTGATAATCGTGAGCAGGCTGAAAGCTATATGGCAACTTTGCGTACGAATGAGAAATATAAAGATGCCTGGTTGTTTATCAGTCGATAATTAGTCCCCTTCTTGTATTGATTTTTTTATACGAATTCTTTTTATTCCTCTTCCTTCTTGTATTGTTTTTTCTTTTTTAACCGGCCTGCCTTTCGTAGTGCCTGATCCAGAATGTACTGTATCTGGCCATTGGTGCTGCGGAATTCATCCGCAGCCCAGGTTTCGATAGCATCCATCATCTCTGCATCGATCCGCAGAACAAAATTTTTGGTTGCATTCTCTTTTTTGGCCATCACTTATATTAATATTAAAAATTTAGAATCATTGATATAATGTACCTGTGTTGATAATCGGCTGGGCCGGCTCGTCTGCGCATAGTACGACTAATAAGTTGCTTACCATTGCCGCCCTTTTTTCGTCATCGAGTTCGACGATTTCTTCTTCCGATAATTTGTCTAATGCCATTTTTACCATCGAGACGGCTCCTTCAACGATCTTTTCGCGGGCAGAGATAATGGCATCAGCTTGTTGGCGCCGTAGCATGACAGCAGCAATTTCCGGGGCATAAGCCAAATAATTAATACGAGCTTCCACTATCTCCATGCCAGCCATCGCCAAACGTTCATTCAGTTGATGTTCCAGCTGTTCGTTTATTTCTTCACCTCCGCTTCGAAGGGTCAGCTTGTTGGTTTCCTGTTCGTTGTTGTCGTAAGCATATTGCCCGGCTACTTGCCGGAGAGCGGCATCGCTTTGTACACGGACAAAATCTTCGAAAGCATTCATCCGTTCGGCTACTGTTACACCTGCCTGACCATTCTTTTTATTATTAGCCATCGTTTGTGCATCGATTTCAAACATCGCTTTGTAAGTATCTTTCAGTTTCCAAACCAGCACAAGTCCTATCAGGATCGGATTGCCGATTTTGTCGTTTACTTTGATTGGCTCAACATCCAGATTGCGGGCACGCAAAGAAAGTTTCTTTTTGTTCATGAATGGATTTACCCAATAAAACCCTGTTTGCGTGAATGTGCCTTCGTATTTTCCAAAAAATACCATGACCCGGGTTTCGTTCGGCTCCTGGGAAATATATCCGGGAAGCATTAGGATGAATGCTATGAACAACACTATTGTCAGTGGAGCACAGATATAGTTTGTCTCTCCATAAAAATAGAGAACTAATACAATGAATAATGGTATTAGAATGAGATTGATAAATAGACCAATGAATCCATTGATTATTAGTCCTTTAAAATTGTGTTCTTCTGCTTTCATAATAATTTGTATTTGATATTATTTTGATATCACAAATGAAAACAATTTCCTGCACATGACCAAATAAAATATACTCTTTTTATAAGGGGATATTTAAAATATTATTTAGCTTTGTCTACTCAAAATTTACACGATTGGAATTTCAACTAGATACGGACAACAAGGAATTTCAGGATGCCCTGCAACTGATTACCCATACCCGCCAGTCTGTTTTCCTGACAGGGAAAGCGGGGACGGGCAAATCCACTTTTCTCAAATATATTTGTTCGCATACCAAAAAGAAATATGTCGTATTGGCTCCGACTGGTATCGCGGCTATTAATGCTGAAGGGGTGACTTTGCATTCTTTCTTCAAACTGCCGTTCCGTCCGATGTTACCGGATGATCCAGATTTAAGCCTGAAAGACGGGCGGATCTTTGAATTTTTCAAATACCGGAAAGAGCACCGGAAAATAATATCGGAGGTCGAGCTGATCATTATTGATGAAATTTCGATGGTGCGGGCGGATATTATCGACTGTGTAGATCGTATTTTACGTGTTTTTTCAGGAAATATGCGTTTGCCGTTTGGAGGAAAACAGTTATTGTTTGTCGGAGACGTGTTTCAGTTGGAGCCGGTTGTGCCGTCTGACCAGAAAGAGATACTCAGTCTTTTCTATGCCAGTCCGTTCTTTTTTTCAGCCAGGGTTTTCAAGTCAATCAACCTGGTGCCTATTGAGTTGCAGAAAGTTTATCGCCAGGCCGATCCCGTATTTATTAATATATTGGACCGGATACGGAGTAATGCGGCAAGAAGACAGGAACTGGAAATTTTGAATACCCGTTATTTTCCTGAATTTGAGCCGAATAACGAAGATATGTACATTACACTTGCTACCCGGCGCGATCAGGTAGACTTCATCAATGAAAAGAAGTTGTCGGAATTGCCTGGTGAAGAGTTTATTTCCGCAGGGCGTATAGATGGTGATTTTCCCGAATCATCTTTGCCAACACAATTGAATCTGGCAATCAAGGAACAGGCACAGGTGATTTTTATTGATAATGATTATGAACGTCGGTGGGTGAACGGAACTATCGGTATGATTTCGGGTATCGATGAGAACGGGAATGTATATGTCCTGTTGGAAAACGGGATCGAACATCTGGTGGAACCTACTTCGTGGCGTAATTATAAATATAAGTATAACGAAAAGGAAAAACGGATAGAGGAGGAGATTGTCGGTACTTTCGAACAATTGCCGATCCGTCTTGCCTGGGCAATTACCGTGCATAAAAGCCAGGGACTTACGTTTAACCGGGTTGTCGTGGATTTGACCGGAGGTGTCTTTGCCGGCGGTCAGACATACGTGGCACTAAGCCGTTGCACATCCCTCGAAGGACTGGTTCTGAAGAGTAAAGTGACTCCTCACGATATTTTTGTACGTAAAGAAATTGTTCAGTTCAGCCAGATCTTCAATAGTAAGGAACTGATTGAAAAGAGCCTTCGGGAAAGTGAAGCGGAACTTTTATATGCCCGTGCTGCCCATGATTTTAACCGTGGGAATATGAAGGATGCCGTGGAGTCTTTTGCTCTTGCAATAGGGAAACGAAACGAAATGGATAAACCGCTGGTGCAGCGCCTGCTCCGTTCCAAACTTCAGCGTATGAATACGCAACGCCAGGAAATCAAAAAACTAAAAGAAGAACTTTACGCGCAACGTGAAATCCTGAAAGAATATGCCCATGAATATTATTTGATGGGAAATGAATGTGTAACCAAAGCCAATGATCCGAATGCTGCTCTCCGCTCATTCGATAAAGCGTTGAAACTGTATCCTGAATATGTAGATGCATGGGTGCGCAAAGGTGTCACGCTACTGGATATTGGCGAAACATACGATGCCCAGGTGGCATTGAATGAAGCTGTCAAACTGAGTCCCCTTTCATTTAAGGCCCGTTATAATCGTGGAAAATGTTATCTACGCATGAAATATTATGAGGAGGCGGTCGCTGATCTCCAAAAAGCCGTTTCCATTAAGCCCAAA
This sequence comes from Parabacteroides sp. AF17-3, assembly GCF_003635445.1. Classification (NCBI taxonomy): domain Bacteria; kingdom Pseudomonadati; phylum Bacteroidota; class Bacteroidia; order Bacteroidales; family Tannerellaceae; genus Parabacteroides; species Parabacteroides sp. AF17-3. The sequence continues at coordinate 8,918 of NZ_QTMM01000023.1, forward strand.
CACGCATCAGCACACGAGTATCTGGCTGAAGCTTATCGTTTTGTCGGTGAAGAGGAACTCGCTCAACAACATCAGGATATAGCCGATAGTTTGCGGGAAAATCGAAATATTTAAGAAAGTCCATAAAAATCAAGCATATTCGTAATGCGTTGGTAACATAGATTATATATCTTTGTGGCGTTGTATAAAAAGTGTTTCGATTGTTTTAATTTTAATATTATCTAGTATGAAGAACTTATCTGTGTTTGTTCTTTTTCTTTTTTGTCTGACATTCACGTTGAATGCCCAGGTTACCACTTCCGGGATCAGTGGAAAAGTGACGGCGGAAGGCGAACTTCTGATCGGCGCAACAGTACAGGCTGTTCATGAGCCTTCCGGTACTACGTATGGAACTGTTACTAATGCGGATGGACGTTACAGTCTGCAGGGGATGCGTACCGGCGGTCCTTATACCGTTGAGGTGTCTTATGTCGGCTTTCAGAAAGCGGTATATAAAAGTATTACACTTCAATTAGGTGAAACTTATTTGTTGGATGTAAAGTTGACAGAATCATTATCGTTGGATGAAGTGGTTGTCACGGCATCGAAGGCAGCCTTGTTTAATTCTCAGAAGACCGGGGCGGCACAAAACTTCAATCAATCGCAAATTCAGGCGACTCCTTCTGTCAGCCGTAGTATTTTTGATGTGACAAAGATGAATCCATTAGGAGTGAATACCGCTAGTGGCATGTCTTTTGCAGGTTCGAGTAACAAATATAATTCATTTCAAATTGATGGTATTACAAACAATGATGTGTTTGGTCTTTCGTCTAGTGGAACGAATGGCGGACAAGCTGGTGCCAACCCGATTTCTCTTGAAGCGATTGAAGAAATTCAAGTAGTAATAGCGCCGTATGATGTCCGTCAGGGAGGTTTTACCGGAGGAGGTATAAATGCAATTACAAAATCCGGTACGAATACATTCCATGGTTCTGCTTATTGGTATTATAATAATGAGAATTTTTATGGGAAGACTCCGGGAAAGGATGCAAAAGAACGTAAGAAGTTAGGTGATCAGAGCAGCGCAACGTATGGTTTTACGTTAGGTGGGCCGATTGTAAAGGATAAATTGTTCTTCTTTGCAAACTATGAACGGGTAAAGGAAACATACCCGTCTTCTAATAATATCGGTTCGACTGAGTCTAATCTGGATGTGAAGGAAGTAGACCAAATCGTTAATAAAATATCCCAGTTGACGGGAGGTTATAATGCTGGTGGTTATGGACCACAGGATATTGATACGTACTCAAATAAAATTCTTACCCGTTTGGATTGGAACATCAATGAACAGAATAAATTTACTGTTCGTTATAGCTTTCTGGACGGGCGAAAAATGGTATTTTCAAATTCTGTCTCTTCTGCAAAACTGAATGATAACGGTTATTTTATGAATAATAAAACGCATTCGCTGGTATCCGAATTGAATACACAGTTTACCCCTTCCTGGTCGAATGAGTTCAGGTTTGGTTGGACTTATGTTAGGGATTATCGTGATCCAATCGGACAACCTCTTCCAAATATAACGATTAATAATTTGATAAATAATGGTGATCCTACCAAGAAATCAAGCTTGGAATTAGGTACAGAACGAAATTCAGCCGCCAATGCTTTGGACCAGGACATTTTTACACTGGAGGACAACCTGATATGGAATAAAGGAAATCATACGATAACATTGGGAACCCATAATGAGTTCTTCCATATGAAAAATCTGTATATCACTAATATTTATGGTTCTTATGTTTATAATTCGTTAGATGATTTTTTGACTGTAGGAACAGCAAATGAGGTATTACCGAATTCATATGAATACTCCTACTCTAATGAAAAAATAACAGGAACAGATCGTTGGGCACCAGTGTTTGGCGCTGCCCAGCTTGGTTTTTATGCTCAGGATGAATGGAAAGTTACGAATCGTTTTAGTATGACTTACGGGTTACGTCTGGATATTCCTTTATTATTTGATAAGCCTAGAGCGAATGAGGTGTTTAATAGCTCGACAGTAGCGACGAGTATGGGGTTGGCAACAGACCAAATGCCTACAACCAAAGTACTGTGGTCTCCCCGTGTTGGTTTCCGTTGGAGCTTAAATGAAGACCGGACAACTTTATTGCGTGGTGGGGCTGGTATATTTACAGGCCGTGTTCCATTTGTTTGGATTTCAAATAGTTTTGGAAATGCAGGAGTTGAGATGGTTCGCACCGCTTATTCTTCTAGTTTGGGTAACTATCCTTCAGATTTTAAGTTTAATATTGATCCGAACAAGCAATATAAAGATCCTAATGCAAAAGTGCCTACATCGGAAGTCGATGTAATGGCTAAAAACTTCCGTTTCCCTTCTGTTTTCCGTGCAAATTTAGCTGTGGAACAAATGCTTCCATTTGGTATCAGAGGAACATTGGAGGGACTTTACTCCAAGACTCTGAATAATATTTTATACGAAAATATTAATTATCAGTGGAAAGGCGAGACTTTGAACAACGGAGGAGATGACCGTCCTGTTTATGAAAAGCAGGACAATCATTTCACTCAGGTCATGCTGTTGAAAAACACAAGCAAAGGTTATACTTTTAATATTACGACAAAACTGGAAAAATCATTTGACTTCGGTTTGAATGCAATGATCGCTTATACATATGGGCAAGCAAAATCATTGAATGACGGAAATTCTTCACAAGCCTATTCCGGTTGGAAATATAATGCAACATATTACGGTGATATGAATCCAGAATTGACATGGTCGATGTTTGATGTCCGTAACCGTGTGATCGGTTCTGTATCTTACCGTAAGGAATATGCAAAACATTTTGCAACAACAGTCAGCTTGTTTTATAATGGGCAGACAGGTGGCAGATATTCCCTTTTGGATTATACGGATCTGAATAAAGATGGATATCGTAATGATTTGATGTATGTGCCTACAGATGCAGAACTAGAGAAGATGGTATTTACTGATATTCATTCTAACAATAATACTGTTACTGCTGCAGAACAAAAGGATGCTTTAATAAAATGGATTGAAGGAAATGGTGAACTTCGCAAATCCAAAGGAACACATATTAAACGTAATCAAATGACTTTGCCATTTGAGCATCATTTTGATTTCCATTTTGCTCAGGACTTTTTTGTTGATATCGCAGGACAAAGAAATACAATCCAGCTTAATTTCGATATTATCAATGTAGGCAATTTATTGAATAAAAAGTGGGGTATGTATTATCAAACTAATTCAGGTTATGATTTGACTCCTCTTACAACTAAGATTGGGACAAATGGAGCAACTTACCAGTTCTATGATCCGGGAGAAATGTATACTAATACAAATATCACTTCCCGCTGGCATGCCCAGGTTGGATTGAAATATATTTTCTAGCCGTGTATTTAACAATTTGAATAAAATAATCGGGAGAGGTTCACTATCTTTGTGGACCTCTTTCTTTTTGAGGTGATTGTATATGAAAAGATATGTAAGTTTATTTATAGGATGTATCGTTCTGGCCGGTATACTTTTTTCCGGCTGTTCGTCATCGAAACGCCATGACCGTTATGTGGTCGTTCTTTCCATGGATGGATTCCGTTCCGATTACCCCGATCGTGCTTATACCCCGACATTGGATTCTTTGGCGAAAGTCGGGATTCGTGCCGCTTTCCGTCCTTCTTTTCCCAGCGTAACATTTCCGAACCATTACAGTATGGCAACCGGTTTGCACCCGGATCATCACGGCCTGGTTAATAATTTCTTTTATGCCTCCGACTTGGATAGTATTTACCGTATGGCGGACCCCACTCCCGGCTTTTATGGAGGGGAACCGATCTGGAATACGGCAGAGAAACAGGGAGTGCATGCAGCCTCTTTCTTCTGGGTGGGCAGTGAGTATCCGATCCAGGGCCGCCAGCCTTCCATCTGGAAACCTTTTGATAAAAAGGTCCCTTATTCGGACCGCGCCGATTCTGTAGTAGCCTGGTTGCAGCTACCGGAGGATATACGTCCTCATCTGGTTATGTGGTATATCGAAGAGCCGGATGCGATCGGTCATATCTGTACGCCTGACTCTTCGGCAACTTTAGAGAAAGTAGAGGAGCTGGATCGTGTATTGAACCATTTCTTTAACGAGGCCCGCAAGCTGGATATTTTCGATAAAATAGATTTTATAGTTCTGTCCGATCACGGAATGGCTACTTATACGCCTGAGAAATATGTCAATCTGAACGACTATTTGCCACGTGACAGTTTTGATTATATTTTTGACGGTGTCCCGACTTTGCTTTATCCGAAGAATGGTTATACCGAGACCGCATACAATATCCTGAAAAAGGTTCCGAATGTGACGGTTTGGAAGAAAGAGGAAATTCCTGCTGAATATGTTTATGGGAATAATCCCCGTATAGGTGATTTGGTTGTGCTTCCCAATATCGGAACTTACCTGCATTTCCGTGATAAATCCTATCCTTATCCGGGTGCAACTCATGGTTATGATAATTTTTCACCGGAGATGGAAGCTATATTTTATGCGGCAGGTCCTTCATTTAAAGAGAATGTCGAATTGCCTGTCATGGCAAATGTGAACCTTTATCTGATCATATCCCGGTTGTTGAATTTGGAGCCCGCTCCGAATGATGGTGATAGTGTGGTTGTAAATACTTTATTCCGGTAAAAATAAAAAAAGCGATCTGTTGAAGGTCGCTTTTTTAATATCAAAGGGTATCTTTCATTTAATAATTGAAATTCATCCCCGGACAAAAAGCTATCTGACTTTTGGCACTAGTGATCTGAATCATGTTTTCGCGGGCTAGCCATCCGATTGCAGACCATAAATCAGCTTCACATAAGGAGGTTGCCTTTTTCAACTCCTCCAAACTCCAACATCCACCATCCAGTAACAGATTCCTGATGGTACCTGCATTTAATCCAATTGTTCCTTTCGTCATGACAAATTCTCTTTTATGTTTATGGTATGTTGAGTTAAAACAGAAATTAAAGCGGAAATGATATATTCCGACGTTTTTTTTAGTGTGTTTTATAAAAAGGAGATTCCGTCAAAAGATTTTTTTTGTAAAACAGGCGGATGGAGATTCACGAACTTAAAATAAATCATTGTTTGTTTATAAGCGTTTTTTGAGAAAAAATGTTTGAAAAAGATTGTCATAAAGTATGGTGGTGTCGAATTAAACCTTACATTTGTAGCCTATTGAGATTGATTTAAACTTGTATTTGAAGTTTTGCTCGCAACTTAGATTTGTAAAGTATATTCATTCAACTATTATTCTATTCATCCCTCAATAAACAATTAACTAAATAAGTTTTTATAAATGAATCTTTACATTTCAAATTTAAGTTATAACGTCACAGACGCTGACTTAAACGAGTTGTTTGCTGACTATGGGGAAATCCTCTCAGCTAGAGTTATCACAGACAGAGAAACAGGCCGTTCAAGAGGCTTTGGTTTTGTAGAATTGAAGGATGACGATTTAGCCAAGAAGGCTATCGAAGAATTAAACCAGGCTACTTATGATGAAAAAGTAATCAACGTAACAGAGGCTCGTCCGAGAGAAGACCGTGGTGGAAACCGTGGCGGTGGTTTCGGTGGTAATCGTGGTGGTGGTTACGGCGGCGGTAATCGTGGCGGTGGCTACGGTGGTGGCAATCGCGGTGGCGGTGGCTACGGTAACGGCGGCGGAAGAAGATATTAATTCGCATTATAGCAAATGGAAAAGCGATCTGGCAACAGGTCGCTTTTTTGTTTCTTATGGACGCAGATTTTATATATTATGATACTGCATTCTCATATATTATGATATTAGAGTCGCATAATATGTGAGAATGCAGTATCATAATATATGAGAAATTTGCAAACTGTATGTTGATCTCTATAAAAAAGCCTGCCGAAATCATTCAGCAGGCTTTTGTAGTGCGTCCGGGGATCGAACCCGAGTTTCCGCCGTGAGAGGGCGGCGTCCTAGGCCACTAGACGAATGCACCGTTTCATATCATAGTTTTCATTGTTTGACGGGACAAAAATAGTTATTATTTCGTTTCGGTGTTCTCCGGAACGGGAAAAAATGTAAAGAATTTTGTATCTTCCTGTCATTATGCTACTATAATTGTCTCCATACAACTAAAAGGCGTTAAAACTGAGCGCAATTTCGTTTATTTTTCATTGTTCTTCCTGTTTATTTATTCTACCTTTGCCACCTGTTATTGAACAATATACTATTGAACAATTACTAATACCAGTATTAAAATAACTAATATTATGGCAGAACTAAAAGAAAAACTTTTCTCAGAATTCGCTCCGGTCACTACTGAAGAGTGGATGGCGAAGATTACGGCTGACCTGAAAGGTGCTCCGTTTGAGAAAAAGCTTGTCTGGAAGACAGGCGAAGGATTTAATGTAAATCCTTTCTATCGTGCAGAAGACATCGAAGGTTTGAAGACTACCGAGTCTCTTCCCGGTGAATTCCCTTATGTTCGCGGAACAAAGAAGGATAACGACTGGAAGGTACGCCAGAACATTGAAGTAACCTGTTTCAAGGAAGCCAACGAAAAGGCTCTTGATTTGCTGACTAAAGGTGTTACTTCTCTCGGTTTCATCATCAAAGGTGATGAAGTGAATGCCGAAAATATTGCAACATTATTAAACGGTATCTGTCCGGAAGCTACTGAACTGAACTTCAACACTTGCAACTGCAAGGCTGAAAAACTGATCGGTATTCTGGAATATATCCTGAAGGGAAAAGACGTAGACCTGAACAAATGTTTCGGTTCTGTTAACTTCGACCCGTTCAAGAAACCGTTGGTAAAAGGGAAAGAAAATGAAAACTGGGTAGAAGCTGCATCTGCTGTGCTCAAAGCAGGTCAGGCACTGCCGGGTTATAAAGTTTTAGCTGTAAACGCTTTCTACTTCAATAATGCAGGTGCTTATATTACTCAGGAACTGGGTTATGCACTGGCTTGGGGTAACGAACTGATGGCTAAACTGACTGAAGCTGGATTCAGCGCAGACGAAGTTGCCAAAAAGATTAAATTTAATCTGGGTATCAGCTCTAACTACTTCATGGAAATTGCTAAGTTTCGTGCAGCACGTTGGTTGTGGGCTGAAATTGTTGCTGCTTACAATCCTGAATGCAAATGTGCATGCAAGATGAACGCACATGCTCAGACTTCCGAATGGAATATGACTGTTTACGACGCTCATGTAAACTTGTTGCGTTCTCAGACTGAAGCGATGTCTGCTGCTTTGGCAGGTGTCGATTCTATCACTGTTCGTCCGTTCGATAAGACTTATCAAACTCCGGATGATTTCTCAGAACGTATCGCACGCAACCAGCAATTGTTACTGAAAGAAGAATGTCACCTGGATAAGGTGGTCGATCCTTCTGCCGGTTCTTATTATGTAGAAGTACTGACTAACTCGTTGGCTGACGTTGCCTGGAAACTGTTCATGGAAGTAGAAGACAAAGGCGGTTTCGGTGCTGAAGTGGCTAACGGTAACATACAGAATGCAGTAAATGCTTCTAACGTAGCTCGTAAGAAAGCTGTTGCTACCCGTCGCGAAATCCTGCTGGGTTCTAACCAGTTCCCGAACTTCACAGAAGTAGCTGCCGGTAAGATTAAAGAAACAGCTTCCTGCTGTTGCGGTGGTGGTCATTCTTGTGGTGAAGCAACGGTTACTCCTCTTGATTTCTCTCGTGGTGCATCTGAATTCGAAGCATTGCGTCTGGCAACTGAAAACAGCGGCAAGACACCGAATGTCTTTATGCTGACTATCGGTAACTTGTCTATGCGTATTGCCCGTTCACAGTTCTCAAGCAACTTCTTTGCTTGCGCCGGATATAAGGTAATTGATAACTTAGGTTTTGAAACTGTTGAAGCTGGTGTTGAGGCAGCGATGAAAGCCGGTGCTCAAATCGTTGTTCTTTGTTCTAGTGATGACGAATATGCAGAATATGCTCCTGCCGCTTATAAGGCGTTGGCCGGACGTGCTGAATTCGTTGTAGCAGGTGCTCCTGAATGCATGGAAGACCTGAAAGCTCAGGGGATCGATCAGTTTATCAATGTGAAGAGCAACGTACTTGAAACATTGAAGGCTTTCAACGCAAAATTAGGAATCGCTTAAGTAGAAACAATTATGAGACCAAATTTTAAGAATATAGATATAAAGAATGCCGGTTTTGCAGCTACCAATGCTGCTGAATGGGCAAAAGCCAATGGTATCGAAGCCAATTGGAAAACACCCGAGCATATCGAGGTGAAACCAGTATATACAAAAGAAGACCTGGAAGGTATGGAGCATCTGCACTATGCTTCTGGTCTGCCTCCTTATCTGCGTGGCCCGTATAGCGGTATGTACGCGATGCGTCCCTGGACGATCCGTCAGTATGCCGGTTTCTCTACCGCAGAAGAATCAAATGCATTCTACCGCCGTAACCTGGCTTCCGGTCAGAAAGGTCTGTCTGTTGCATTCGACCTTCCGACTCACCGCGGATACGATGCTGACAACGAACGTGTTGTAGGTGACGTTGGTAAAGCCGGTGTATCCATCTGTTCTTTGGAAAACATGAAAGTATTGTTCGCTGGTATTCCTTTGAACAAGATGTCTGTTTCCATGACCATGAACGGTGGTGTTCTTCCGGTATTGGCATTCTACATCAACGCAGGTCTGGAACAAGGCGCTAAGTTGGAAGAAATGGCCGGTACTATCCAGAACGATATCCTGAAAGAATTCATGGTGCGTAATACGTATATCTATCCGCCTGAATTCTCTATGAAGATTATCGCTGATATCTTCGAATATACATCACAGAAGATGCCTAAGTTCAACTCTATCTCTATTTCCGGTTATCACATGCAGGAAGCCGGTGCGACAGCAGATATTGAAATGGCTTATACCCTATGTGACGGTATGGAATATCTTCGTGCCGGTGTTAACGCAGGTATCGATGTGGATGCATTTGCTCCGCGTCTGTCATTCTTCTGGGCAATCGGTGTGAACCACTTCATGGAAATCGCCAAGATGCGTGCTGCACGTATGTTGTGGGCGAAGATTGTGAAGAGTTTCGGAGCCAAGAACCCGAAATCTTTAGCGCTGCGTACTCACTGCCAGACTTCAGGATGGTCGTTGACTGAACAGGATCCGTTCAACAACGTAGGTCGTACTTGTATCGAAGCGATGGCAGCTGCACTGGGACACACGCAGTCTTTGCACACCAATGCGTTGGACGAAGCTATCGCCTTGCCGACAGACTTCTCTGCACGTATCGCTCGTAATACACAGATTTATATCCAGGAAGAAACAAAGATCTGTAAGGAAATCGACCCGTGGGCCGGTTCTTACTATGTAGAATCTTTGACAAACGAACTGGTACACAAAGGTTGGGCTTTGATCCAGGAAATCGAAAGCATGGGCGGTATGGCAAAAGCGATCGAAACAGGTCTTCCGAAGATGCGTATCGAAGAAGCGGCTGCTCGTACTCAGGCTCGTATCGACTCAGGCGTTCAGACTATCGTTGGTGTTAACAAATACCGCCTGCCGAAAGAAGATCCGATCGATATCCTTGAGATTGACAACACTGCCGTACGTAACGAACAGATTGCCAATTTGAAGGTGTTGCGTGAAAACCGCGACGAAGAAGCTGTTCAGAAAGCATTGGCTGACATCACCGAATGTGTGAAAACTAAGAAAGGCAACTTGCTGGAACTGGCTGTTAAGGCTGCCGGCTTGCGTGCATCACTGGGAGAAATCTCTGATGCCTGCGAAGTTGTTGTAGGACGTTATAAAGCAATCATCAGAACTATATCAGGCGTGTATTCATCAGAAACAAAGAAAGATGCCGACTTCCTGAAGGCTTGCGAGCTGACAGAAAAGTTTGCAAAGAAAGAAGGTCGCCAGCCGCGTATCATGATCGCTAAGATGGGTCAGGACGGACACGACCGTGGTGCTAAGGTTGTAGCTACCGGTTATGCCGACTGTGGTTTCGACGTGGATATGGGACCGTTGTTCCAGACTCCGGCTGAAGCTGCCCGCCAGGCTGTTGAAAACGACGTTCACGTAATGGGTGTTTCTTCTTTGGCTGCCGGACACAAGACATTGGTTCCGCAAGTTATCGATGAACTGAAGAAGTTAGGCCGCGAAGACATTATCGTTATCGCCGGTGGTGTTATTCCTGCACAGGACTACGACTTCCTGTACAAGGCAGGTGTTGCCGCTATCTTCGGTCCGGGTACATCAGTCGCTAAGGCTGCCGTTCAAATCCTGGAAATCCTGTTAGGAGAAGAATAATAGCTGTAAAGTTTTTATTATAAATAGGAGACTGCGTAGCTTTCGGTGGAGAGTTACGCAGTTTTTTTATTACCATATAAGTATTGATATGAACAAACAAGCAAAACTATTTCAAGATCAGGATGTGGCAAATGATGATTTGTCCCTGACTCCTGTTATTAAAAAGAAAGGAAGAACGAAACTTACCGCTGCCCAGTCTGAGTTCAATCGCCTGAACAGGAAGATAAATGAACTAAAGGCAGAAATCACGTTTATTCCTGAGAAGGAACGAAAAATCAGAACTTTCTATCAGGAGCATGCTAAATCTCTATTTGAGAAAGAGACTGCAATGAAATATGATTATCTGATTTATCTGGATGGAATATATGAAGAAGGAAAACTGAGTAAAACGGATCGGAAAACGCTGATAGATCTTATTGCTGCTGAAAGCGAAGGAGTGACTGACTATATGAATGAAGAGCAACGCTCCGTTATTGTTCCCCTCGTTCATAAATATGAGGAACTCTTATCCGGAATGACTCATGAAGAACTGGAAATGGAAGCAGTACAGGATACGTTGTTCGCTATCCAAATGATGGGTTTTAAACTCAATAAGAAAATGAAAAACGCAAAGACGGAAGAGGAACTGCTCAACGCTTTTAATGATTTAATGAAGAATGAGATGGAGAAAATGGAGGCGGCGGAAGAAAAAGAACAACAGAGGCGTGCAGCCAGAGAGGAACAGAAATCGTCGCAGTCCAGAGAAAGGAAAATGACCAAAGCCGAATTGAATCAGAAATTGCAGGAGGAACAAACTTTAAAGTCAATGCGTGAAATATATCTGGAACTGGTGAAGGAACTTCATCCGGACCGGGAAACTGATGAAACATTGCGTGCACAGAAGGAAGAACGGATGAAACAACTGACGGAAGCATATAAACAAAAAGACTTGGCTTCCTTGTTGATGATGCAGATTAACTGGTTGCAGGAAGAATCGGCAAAGACACCTCAATCGCAAACGGATGAGGTTTTGAAACGTTATAATAAGATTTTGCGTGCACAGTTGAATCGCTTGGAAGAAGAATTTTATCTGATTTGTCAGGCTCCTTTATCTGGTGTGGAAAATGCTTATACGCAATTGAGAACTGTTCCTTTGAAAGAGATAGATATTCACCTGGATATTCTTTTATCCCAGCAGAAAAACCTGCTGAAAACAGTGGAAGAGTATATGCAAAGCGTTTCTACACTTACGGGAATGCGAGCTTTTCTGAAAAAATACCGGAAAAAACAAAGAGAAGAAGAGCTTTATGATGACTTTTACTGGGAGGAGGATTAATCTTTTTGTTATCTTTACCCGACAATCTTAAAAGTGCTATTATGCAAACAGTAAATTGTTTTTTGCCTTATGTTTCTCCAGCCATGGTGAAACTGACTGTAGACGAACTCAGGAGTACCGGGCTGGTTAATAAAATATATCTTTTAGCTTCTGATTCATTGCAGGCAGAAGCTTGTGACGGTTGCGAAATCCTGCAGGTCGATACGCTGACCGGTACAAATACTTTGCGTACTATTTGGGAACATGCTGACGAACGGAATGTCTTATTTTATACTGGTACAACTCCTTTGAGGTTCGGACAAAACGGACTGGAGCGGATGCTTTTTGTCGCTGAAAACAGATGTTGTAAAATCGTTTATGCCGATCATTATAAAATATGTAACGGTATTCGGCAGGAACACCCGTTGAACGATTATCAGGAGGGAAGCATACGGGATGATTTTGATTTCGGTCCGTTATTGCTGCTTAATTACGATGAATTGAACTATTATTTCGAATCTCGTAAAAAAATGTTTCCGGAGTATGTCTATGCAGGTTTCTATCTTTACCAGCTCAATGCCTCATTTATGCCGGAGACTATTGTTCATATCCGGGAGTATCTTTATTCTTTTACAGAAGAAGATAATCGGAAAAGTGGCGAGAAACAGTTTGATTATGTGGATCCAAAGAACCGTGAGGTGCAGGAGGAAATGGAATCGGCCTGTACTGTCTATCTGAAATATTTGGGTGCTTTTCTGAAGAAGAAGCCTTTGAAGGTAAAGTTTAAGAAGGAAGGTTTCCCTTGCGAAGCATCTGTGATCATCCCTGTCCGCAACCGCGTCCGTACGATCGAGGATGCGATCCGTTCTGTTTTTAGGCAGCAGACCAATTTTGACTTCAACCTGATCATTGTCGACAATCATTCGACCGACGGGACAACAGAGGTTATTCAGCAGTATGCAGAAGATAAACGTCTGATACACCTGATCCCCGAACGTGACGATCTCGGAATCGGCGGTTGCTGGAATGAGGCGGCTGGGCATCCTTCGTGCGGTAAGTTTTGTGTACAGCTTGACAGTGATGATGTGTATAGCGGTCCCGATACTTTGCAAAAGATTGTGGATGCTTTTTATGCGGAAAGTTGTGCAATGGTGATCGGAACCTATAAAATGACTGATTTCGACCTGAATGAAATAGCGCCCGGCATTATCGACCACCGGGAATGGACGGAAGAGAATGGACGTAATAATGCTTTGCGTATCAATGGACTGGGAGCACCCCGTGCTTTCTATACCCCGATTCTTCGCGAGTTGAAAATGCCGAATGTGAGTTATGGCGAAGATTATGCCATAGGATTGGCTATATCGCGTATTTACCGGATCGGGCGTATTTACGATGTCCTTTATCTCTGCCGCCGTTGGGAGGACAATACCGATGCCGCATTGGATATCCGGAAAACCAACGAACATAATGCCTATAAAGACAGTATCCGAGCCATTGAATTAGGTATCCGAAGAACGTTAAATCAAAAATGATATGATTGATAAGTCTGAAATGAATGAGTTGAGAGAACGCGTAGAAGATCTTCTCGATAACCAGATAAGAAATTGGGAGTTGGTTCGCACGAATACCTATGCTTTGGCAAGCCTTAAGACCCGGTATCTTTACATAAGAGATTTCCCTGTTATATTACAGTTCAATCCGGAGCGTATCCGTTCCTCTGCTGCTAAAACAGACACTGCTTCTTTGCAAGCACGACCGTGTTTTTTCTGTCACCGGCCGGAAGAACAATATGGTATTGATTACAATGATGCTTTCGATATACTGGTTAATCCTTATCCAATCTCCAGCGGACATCTGACGATACCATTGAAGTGGCATGAAGATCAGCAAATTCTTCCTTATTATGAGGATATGCTGTGGTTGGCACACGATCTTCAGGATTATGCCGTCTTTTACAATGGTCCGAAATGTGGAGCCTCTGCACCGGATCACATGCATTTCCAGGCAATGGAACTGGGGAATTTGCCGATTGAAATGAACTATAAAAAGGCTTCCAAGGGTATAGTCTGGGAGGGGCGTAATACGGTTCTTTATGTACTTTACGATTTTATGGCGTCTGCATTTCTGCTGATCTCCAGTGATTTGCGCGAAGCCGACTATGCTTTTAAACAATTATACGCACAACTGGAAATAAAAGAAGGAGATTCTGAACCGATGATGAATGTGGTTACTTGGAAGGATGAGGATAACTGGATATCCTGTATATTCCCTCGTAAGGAATTGCGTCCGTCCTGTTTTTATGCAGAAGGGGATGCCAATATCCTGATCAGTCCGGCAACGGTTGAGATGGCCGGTCTTTTTATCACTCCTTTAGAGAAGGATTTTGATAAGGTGACGTCTGAAGATCTTGAAACTATTTTGCGGGAAGTAAGCATTTCGGAAGAAGAGAAGAATGAAATAGTACGTAAAATGATACAATCTAGCTCGCGAAAATGAAACTATTAACCGGAAAATCCACAATAGCGTCTCCATGGAGCTGGATACCTACGCTTTATTTTGCAGAGGCCCTCCCTTATGTGGCAGTGATGACGATCTCTGTCATCATGTATAAACGTTTGGGGATCAGTAATACAGATATAGCCCTCTATACCAGTTGGCTTTATCTCCCCTGGGTGATCAAACCCTTCTGGAGTCCTTTCGTCGATTTACTGAAGACGAAGCGCTGGTGGGTGGTTACCATGCAGTTCCTGATAGGTGCAGGACTGGCGGGTATTGCTTTTACTATTCCGATGGATTATTCTTTTCAGCTGACTTTGGCTATATTCTGGTTGGTGGCGTTTAGTTCTGCAACGCATGATATTGCGGCTGACGGTTTCTATATGTTAGCGCTGGATTCGCATGACCAGGCTTTTTATGTCGGGATACGAAGTACATTTTACCGTATCGCAACTATTGCCGGACAAGGTCTGTTGGTGATGCTGGCTGGTGCTTTGGAAGAAAGTACCGGAAAGATACCGCTGGCCTGGTCGGTTACATTTTTGATCCTGGCAGGTTTGTTTATCGGGTTATGCCTGTATCATAAATATATATTGCCGACACCCGAATCGGACAGACCGGCTGTCGCTGTGACGGCTTCTACCCTGTTTAAAGAATTCTTTGCTACATTTGTTTCGTTTTTTAAGAAGAAACAGGCCTTGATTGCGATCCTGTTTATGCTGTTATACCGTTTCCCGGAAGCACAGCTGGTAAAACTGGTCACTCCTTTCCTGATTGATCCGCGTGATGTTGGAGGACTCGGATTATCAACGGCAGAGATCGGTTTTGTTTATGGTACGATCGGGATTATCGGACTGACCTTAGGCGGGATCATCGGTGGAATTGTTGCGGCACAAGGCGGACTGAAGAAATGGCTTTGGCCGATGGCGCTGGCAATTACTTTGCCGGATCTGGTCTTTATTTACCTGAGCAGTGCCCTGCCGGAGAATCTGCTTATCATAAATGTATGTGTCTTTATTGAGCAGTTTGGGTATGGATTCGGCTTTACGGCTTATATGCTGTTCCTTATTTATTTCTCAGAGGGTGAACATAAGACGGCTCATTATGCCATCTGTACGGCATTTATGGCTTTAGGTATGATGCTGCCGGGAATGATTGCCGGATGGTTGCAGGAGCAGTTGGGATATGAGCACTTTTTCTGGTGGGTGATGGGATGCTGCCTGATTACTTTGGCAGTGACGGCTTTCCTGAAGATAGATCCTGCATTTGGCAAAAAAGACAGACGTATTGATTGATTTTATAATAAAGTGAAATATGATATTGATAGCTGATAGTGGGTCCACGAAGACTGATTGGTGTGTAGTGGAGAATGGTGAATCTATCCTCCGTTTCAAAACACGGGGCATGAATCCTTTTTTTCAGACAGAAGAGGAAATCGGGAAGGAGATAGAAGCCGGCCTGTTACCTTCTCTAAAAGATTTCGAACCTTCAGCTATTTATTTTTACGGAGCAGGATGTGCTTTCCCGGAGAAGAATAATATGATCAGGCGGGCCGTCAACCGGTATCTGTCTGTTCCGGTTGAGGTAGGGAGCGACTTGCTTGCGGCTGCCCGTGCCCTGTGCGGAGATCAGCCGGGGATTGCCTGCATTATGGGAACCGGTTCCAACTCTTGTTATTATGATGGCAGGGAGATTGTAAAGAATGTCTCTCCTCTGGGATTTATCCTGGGCGATGAGGGGAGTGGTGCGGTATTGGGGAAATTATTGATTGGTGATGTCTTGAAAGACCAGTTGCCTCCGGCCCTGAAAGATCAGTTTCTGACACAATATGAGTTGACCCCAGCCCTGATTATGGACAAGGTTTACCGGCAGCCTTTCCCTAACCGTTTTCTGGCAGGATTTTCTCCTTTTATACGGGAGCATCTGGATGAACCGGCTATCTGGGAGTTGGTTACCCGTAGTTTTCTGGCTTTTTTTACCCGGAATGTGAAACAGTACGATTATTTTGAACTGCCTGTCCACCTGGTAGGTTCGGTAGCCTGGTATTATCAGGATATATTGAAGGAGATCGCGTTTGATTTGGGAATCCGTTTGGGGACGATCGCCCGAAGTCCGATGGAAGGACTGATTGCATATCATGGTCAATCAACGTTTTGATATCTGATAGATCGTATTTATCTTTGTTGTGTTTGTAATCTTATATTTAATAAATTCTCAAGATGAAAAAAGTGTTATTCTCATTCTGCTTCCTTCTGGTATTGCTGGTAGGAAGTTCGTTAAGGCTGGAGGCTCAGCCGGCTCAGAAATTGGTCAATGTGGTGGTATCTCCGGATCGGACAGACTGGAAATATAAACAAAAAGAGGAAGTTACTTTTACCGTTCAGGTCTTTAGGAATGAAAATCTCCTGAAAGACGTGGTGGTTGATTATGAAGTGGGACCGGAGTATTTCCCCGTAAAGAAGGAAGCGGATGTACTTTTGAAAAATGGTAAAACAACATTAAAAGGCTCCATGAATGAACCTGGTTTTTTGCGTTGTAAGGTCATAGCAAAAGTAGATGGTCGCAATTATGAAGGAATGGCCACGGTTGCCGTAGACGAAGAAAGAATCCGGCCGACAACCGCTGATCCGAAAGATTTCGACAGTTTCTGGAAGCAGGCGATTGAAGATGCCCGTAAAACGTCTCTGGACCCTAAAATGGTGTTGATGCCGGAAAGATGTACGTCTACGCAAAACGTTTATCATGTCAGTTTTCAGAATGAGCGTCCGGGTTCCCGGATATATGGTATTCTGATCGTACCTAAGAAGGAAGGGGTATATCCGGCTATCCTCCAGGTTCCGGGTGCCGGTATCCGTCCGTATAACGGCATGAATTTAGGGGATGATGTTATCACATTAGAGATCGGTATTCATGGAATTCCGGTAAATATGCCCCAGGAAGTATATAATAACCTGGCATCCGGTGCTTTGAACGGCTATCCCGGGATCAATAAGAATGATCGTGACACCCATTATTACAAACGGGTGTATCTCGGTTGTGTGAGAGCGGTGGATTTTATTTTCTCTTTACCTGAATTTGACGGTTCGACTGTCGGTGTAACCGGTGGTAGTCAGGGAGGAGCGCTTTCTATCGTTACGGCAGGATTGGATCCGCGTATTAAGTTTCTGGCAGCATTCTATCCGGCCTTATGTGATTATGCCGGTTATTTACACCAGCGTGCCGGTGGCTGGCCTCATTATTACCGGAATGCAAAACCTGGTCCGAATGAGGTGGAGACATTAGCTTATTTTGATGTGGTTAATTTTGCCCGTCGTGTAAATGCACCGGGGTGGTATAGCTGGGGATATAATGATGTGACTTGTCCTCCAACTTCCATGTATTCCGCTTATAATGTCATTCCGGGAGCAAAAGAACTGCATCTTTATCTGGAAACCGGTCACTGGACTTATCCGGAACAAAATATGGCACGGTTCCAATGGTTGAAAGAAATGTATAAGTAAGAAGAGGTTCGCAGACATAAATTTTGTTAGTTTTGTATCTGTTTAGCAACATACATAATACATATTAATATGTCGTTTACTAAGATAACAGAGCAAGACTCATTATATAATAATCTGGAAAGCAAGTCGGTCCGCGAATTACTGGACGATATAAATACGGAAGACCAGAAAGTTGCGTCAGCAGTCCGGAAAACGATACCTAAGGTTGAAGAACTTGTATTACAGATCGTCCCCCGGATGAAACAAGGGGGACGTATCTTTTATCTGGGTGCCGGCACAAGTGGACGTCTGGGCGTACTCGATGCTTCGGAGATCCCCCCTACTTTCGGAATGCCGCCAACCCTGGTGATCGGACTGATTGCGGGTGGAGACAAAGCGCTTCGTAATCCGGTAGAAAATGCGGAAGATGATCTGAATCGCGGTTGGGAGGAATTGCAGGAGCACCATATCACAACAAAAGATACAGTAATCGGTATTGCCGCATCCGGAACGACTCCCTATGTAATAGGAGCTTTGCGCAAGGCACGTGAGCAAGGAATCCTGACAGCTTCCATTTCCAGTAATCCGGATTCTCCGATGGCAGCGGAGGCAGATGTAGCCATTGAAATGATCGTAGGTCCGGAGTTTGTTACCGGTAGTTCGCGAATGAAATCCGGAACAGGGCAAAAGATGATCCTGAACATGATCTCTACTTCGGTAATGATCCAACTGGGACGTGTAAAAGGCAACCGGATGGTAAATATGCAACTTACCAACCAGAAACTGATCGACCGTGGGACACGGATGTTGATGAACGAACTAAACCTTGGCTACATTGAGTCTTACCATCTGCTGCTTATGCATGGATCCGTAAAGGAAGCGATAGATGCTTATCGTGCAGGGAAATTGTGATATGATAGTATGAGGGTGCGAAACAAAAGCAAGAGAAAATGGATTTATCGATACTTTTCTTATCTTTGTCTTAGAGATATGAGATAAAGATGGAAGGTTTGACTGTATTTTTTCTTTCATTATTATGTGTTTATAGTTCGTATTAATAGAAATATCATATGGTCCGAAACTCGCAAGACCTCAAAAATGAAACTACACTTTGGGAACTTTTCCGTAATGGAGAGGAGAGTGCCTTTTCTGCGCTCTTTGAATTGACATCGGATAAATTATACAGATATGGGACAAAGTTTGTCAGCGATGAAGAGTCAGTGAAGGACTGCATTCAGGAGTTATTCATTAAACTGTATGAGAACCGACAACAACTTCCGGCTTTATCCAATCCTCTGTTTTACTTGTTCAGTTCATTGAAAAATTTATTGATAGACATGATCCGTCATAACCAGCGGATGGTCTATATTTCGCCGGAAGAATTACCTTTCCATGTACAATTTGCATTTGGACAGGAGGAGGATGAAGAACCGGATGAAAGTATAAAAGCCCGGTTTGAAGAAGTCCTCAGTCTTTTGTCTGATCGTCAGAAAGAAGCGATTTATTTGCGTTTTCAGGCGGAAATGTCGTATGATGAAATATCCCAGTTGCTGGGAATTAATAATCAGTCAGCCCGTAACATTGTTCACCGTGCAATGGAAAAAATTAGAAGTTGTCTGAATATGGATACTCTTATCATCTTGTTTTTGAGCTCGTTAAATTGATTGCTTAATTTATTTCTGATTTTTTCTCTTTTGAGTGAGTACAAAACGCGCCTCATTTTCGTTTCCCTAATGAATACATAACAGACTATAATAGGATGAACAACTCGGAAGAAAATAAAAAAAGTTCGGAAGAAGATCTTCGGTTATTGAAACGGAAGATCAGAGTGGTTGATGAAGGACTTTCTTCAGAAGCTAAAGCTGAATTGTGGACAAAAATAGAATCTGCTATCCGTCGTCCGAAACGTATGTCTGTCTCTTTCTCTATGTTCCTGCGTTATGTTGCTGTTGTAGCAATATTGTGTATTGCTACCTATTATATATATACCGGTTTATCTCCCCGGGAAGAGATCGATTATAACAGCATTCTTTCCAATACTCAATTACCGGATGATGCCTCGAATAATGTGATGGTGATTTTAGGCGATAAAGATAAAATAGAGTTTGAAGACAAAGATGTACAAGTATCCCATGATGAGGATGGGAATATGCGTGTGAATCAGAAGCAGATAGATTTGCCGGAACCATCGAGGCGTGAATACAACCAACTGATCGTTCCGCATGGAAAAACAACCCGTGTGACATTGAGCGATGGTTCCGCTATTTGGGCAAATTCCGGAACGAAACTGGTTTATCCGGCAGTATTTGCGTCCGACAGACGGGAGATATATGTGGAAGGTGAAATTTATCTGGAGGTAGCACGTAATGAAAAGCATCCGTTTGTGGTAAAAACGGATATGATGGAAGTGAATGTTCTGGGAACATCATTTAATGTATCTGCCTATAAAAATGACAAACAACAGTTCGTCGCTTTGGCGACAGGTTCTGTTGCGGTTAAAGTGGCTAATAAAAAGAATACGACAACCATTAAGCCTAATCAACTCTATACTTTGGAGAAGAGTACTTTTGCGACTCGGATAGAGGATGCGGATATATATGAATATATCTGTTGGAAAGACGGTTTCCTTATTTTTCATAATGAATCGTTGGCTGATGTCCTGAAGAAAATAGAAAGATATTATAATGTAGTCCTGACTTTTGATCCTGCGGAAATCAGTAAAGTGACGGTAAGCGGAAAACTGGATTTAAAGTCGGATATCAGGGAAACTTTCCGGATTATATCTATCACGGCGCCGATAGAATATGATAAAGAAGGTGATGTAATAAAGATTAGTGTTAAACAATAAAAAACGGAATACCATGGGATAGAAAAGACATAAAAAAGAAAACCGGAAAGTACTGGTCCTACTTTCCGGTTAAGTTCAAATTAAAAAAGCTTTACTAAAAACATTTTTTAATCTAAAAACATATACAAAGGTATGAAATTAATCACAAATCCCCGGAATTCTTGTAAAGAATTTCGGAAAGTACTTCATATTATGAGAATTACTTTGTTACTCTTGCTGTTTGTAACATATGGTTGGGCGAACGAAGCAACGTATGCCCAGGTTACGGAAATCCATCTGTCTTCAGGAAATAAAACCCTGCAAGAAGTATTCAGCGAAATTGAAGGAAAAACCGAATTTATTTTCTTTTATAATGACAATGCGATTGACTTGTCTAAAAAAGTCCATGTGGAAAAGTCTCACGGTTCTATAAATGAGATTCTGGATAACCTGCTGGAAGGATCCGGGGCTGATTATAAAATTGTAGATCGTCAAGTCATTTTTTATAAGAAGAAACAGGATCCTGAAGTCCGGCTGCCTCAGGCTGTTGTGGAAAAAAAGCAGATAACAGGACTTGTATTGGATGAACATAAATTGCCGGTTATCGGTGCTAATGTGGTGGAAAAAGGTACGACAAATGGGACTGTTACCGATCTGGATGGAAAATTTACTTTGGCAGTACAGGACAATGCTGTTTTGCTGGTCTCTTATATCGGTTATATTACGCAGGAAATCCCGGTAAAAGGCAACCGCCAGCTTAATATTACGCTACAGGAAGATTCTAAAAGTCTGGATGAAGTCGTGGTTGTCGGATATGGCACGCAGAAAAAAGTGAATTTAACCGGCTCTGTCGATGTAATCACGGAAGAGGTATTGGCAAACCGTTCGGCTCCAACCATGTCCCAGTTGATCCAGGGAGCTTCTCCTAACCTGAATATCAGTATGAATAGTCTGGGTGGTGAACCAGGTGCTGCACGGACATGGAATATCCGTGGTACCGGTTCATTGGCTGGTAACCAGTCTCCGTTGGTTCTGGTCGATGGAGTGGAAACTAATATTGACACTGTGGATCCGGAGTCTATTGAAAGTATATCTGTTCTGAAAGATGCTTCGGCTTCAGCGATATATGGTTCGCGTGCGCCTTTCGGGGTTATATTGGTAACGACTAAGAGAGGGAAAAAGAATCAGGAAATGCATATACAGTATAATAATAACCTGTCTTTTGCTTCTCCGTTGAATATTCCGCATTTTGTGGATGCTTTGACTTGGGTTACGGCATATAACCAGATACAGGCAAACTCCGGATTGGCTCCGATCTATCCGGATGCGCAGGTGCAGCGTGTGAAAGATTATATGGCCGGGACGTATAAGCCGGAATATAATCTGGAGAGTCCGCCTGCAAGTATCTGGAGAGGTAGATGGGAAGGTAATGCGAATTATGACTGGCCTTCGATGTATTATAAGAAATCGGCTTTTTCGCAAAAGCACAATATCAATATAGAAGGCGGAGGGGAGAAAACGCAATATTATGTTTCTGCCGGATATCTGGATCAGGGTGGTCTATATAAATGGGGGGATGATAAATACCAGCGTTATAATGTGATGGCCAATATATCTTCGGAAATCAAGAAATGGCTGCGTTTTGATTTCAGTTCCAAATATTCCCGTTCAGAGATAGATCGTCCGTTAGGTATTGTAGGACAGTCTCAGGGGTATATTTTACGTTCTTTCCTGTCTTTCGGACCACTAATGCCTATGTATAATGAAGATGGTACGATCAGTAACCCGTTGGTCCGTGCTTTGCAGAGTAACGGACGTGAACGTAAGGAAAATCATGATTTGGGATTGACGCTTCGTGGTGAGATCGAACCGATAGCAGGATGGAAGACCAGTATTTCATATAACTATAATTATGGTGGCAGTTCCAATATACAGAACCCCAAGCCGGTTCAGGTTCAGAACCCGAATGGTTCGATCGGAAATATCGGTGCTCCGGAAAGTGGTTCTGTGGAACAACTGGCTTATTCCTATTATACGCTTGCCAACGGGATCACTTCGTATGAGAAGACATGGAAAGACCATTATTTCAAAGTATTATTCGGATACGAAAGGGAAACGAGTTATTTCCGTGGTTTGTACGGTTCAAAGATGCAATTGATCACGGAAGAAGTACCTTCGATCAATACGGCATTAGGTAATGTGACCTTGTCGGATGAAATCACGCATTGGGCGACAGAAGGTTATTTCGGACGTGTTAATTATAATTATAAAGAGAAATATCTGTTTGAATTCAGTGCACGTTATAATGGCTCTTCCCGTTTTGCAAAGAATTCGAGATGGGGCTTTTTCCCTTCCGTTTCAGTCGGATATAATATTTCGAAAGAAGATTTCTGGAATCCGGTGGAACCTTATATGAATTCTTTGAAGTTACGTGCTTCATACGGTTCATTGGGCAACCAGAATGTCGCTAACTATCTGTATCTTTCCACAGTTCCTGTTAATAGGGATTTACCGCATATAATCGGAAACTCGTTGCCTATATATGCAACAGTTCCCGGTATTGTTCCAAATGACTTGACCTGGGAGACTGTGACTACATTGAACATTGGTGCAGATATGGGTTTCCTCAATAATCGTCTTGGAGTTGTTTTTGATTGGTATAACAGGGTGACCAGCGATATGTTCGGACCGGCTGAAAGTGTTCCTGCCGTATTGGGAACAAGTATTCCTTACAGTAATAATGCCAAGTTGTCTACCAAAGGTTTTGAACTGACAGTAAGTTGGCGTGACCATATCACTTCGGACTTGTCTTATAATGTCGCTTTCAGCTTGGGAGACAGCCGTTCTACGATCCTTAAATACAAAAATGACAGCGGACGTATCGATGACTGGTATGAAGGTAAAAAAGTAGGAGAGATATGGGGATTTGTAACAGACGGTATCATACAATCGGAAGGTGAACCGATGCCCGACCAGTCCAAATATTACAATACCTGGGGGCCTGGTGATATGAAATATAAAGACCTGGACGGTAATAATATTCTGGATGACGGTGCAAGGACATTGAATGATCATGGCGACCTGAAAGTGATCGGTAACCATACCCCCCGTTTCAATTATGGTATTACGGCCGGTTTGACATGGAAAGATTTTGATTTCAATATGTTTTGGCAAGGCATCGGTAAACGGGATTATCTGGCAAATGTAAGCTTGAACCGGTTTTACGGAGTTGTGATAGGCGGAACGCCCGGATCAGAATCTGCATTGTTCAGTAACAGTCCGGCTTTGGACTATTGGCGTCCGGCTGATGAGCAAAGTGCATTGGGACCTAATACCGATGCTTATTTTCCGAAGCCTTATTTTACATATGAGTTGGAGAAAAACCGTTTGCCTCAGTCAAGATATGTGCTTAATGCCAGTTATTTACGTCTGAAGAATCTTCAATTAGGTTATACGGTTCCGAAACATATTTCCAGAAAATTGTTCTTGCAGCGAATACGTATCTATGTATCCGGAGAAAATCTGCTGACAATAACAAAGTTACCCGATTCTCTGGAGCCGGAGACAACGGTTGCATCCGATCCGACTTTGGGAGGAGGAAATAAAGAAAATGCAGGTGCCATCTATCCGATATCGAGAAACTATTCATTCGGAATTAATCTAACCTTTTAAATCTACAGAGTTATGAAACAGAATAAATTGACAATTATATTTTTCTCTTTGCTGGTTGCTTTGGCTTTTATGGCATGTAATGATGATTTGTTGGAGAAACATCCTTTGGACGAGGTCTCTTCTGCCGATTTTTTCAAGCAACCGTCTGATATGGAGATTTATGTGAACCAGTTTTATACGAATGCATTATTGCCTGTGTATTATGGACCGGTACTGGGAACCAAATATCGGGGTGGAGGTGATGATTTCAATAGTGATAATATGATCATCGGTAGCCTGATAGATCCCCGTTTGATGGGAAGTCGTACGGTCGGTTATGAAGGGCGTGTCCGTTGGGATTTTTCGGAAGTAAGATCTGTAAATTACTTTTTTGATAATTACCATAAATGTGAAAGCGATTTCAATAGCTACAAACAGTATGTGGGAGAGGCTTATTTCTTCCGTGCGTTGATTTATTTCCAGTTGTTACAGACATTCGGGGATGTGCCGGTAATAACAAAGACGTTGAATACGGATTCCCCGGAATTGTATGAACCCCGTACACCTCGCAATCAGGTTGCCGACCGTATTATTCAGGATCTTGATTCTGCGGCTTTCCTGATGTCTGACCTGAAAACCGATGGTGTGTCACGCATCAATAAATGGATGGCGTTGGCAGTTCAATCCAGAGTAGCCCTGTATGAAGGAACCTGGGAGAAATATCATGCGAATGACGACTTCAAGGCACAGGAATCCAATCCGGAGAAATATCTGAGAAAAGCGGTTGAAGCAGCTACCCTGGTTATGAATTCAGGATTATTTGAAATCTATTCGACAGGGAACCCGGAGAAGGATTATAATGATTTGTTCGCTCAACGGGATTATTCGTCCAATCCGGAGGTTCTGTTGTGGAAAAAGTTCTCGACGGCTTTAAATATCAATAACAATAAGAACTATCAGTTGGAATATCCTAATGATAAATCGATAACGAAAGATCTGGCGGATGCTTATCTGTGTAAAGATGGGAAACCGATCAAAGTAAGTCCTTTGTATCAAGGAGATAATACATTGATGGATGAAATGCTGGATCGTGACCCCCGGTTTAAACAGACTATATTTACGCTGGAGGCTCCCTGGATGATTGACGAGACAAGTACGACTTACTGGAAAGACGTATATGACCAGGTCAATACGAATACGAAGTTTAATGCACCTTCCGGTTATGTATTGCGTAAAGGATATGATCCGAGAATGGAATATCATAGTTTGAATTATGAAGAAACTCCTTCTGTCGTATATCGTTATGCGGAAGTGTTACTGAACTATGCGGAAGCCAAAGCAGAACTTGGTGAACTTACACAGAATGACATTGATATATCCGTTAAAAAACTCCGTGACCGGGTAGGGATGCCTAATTTAATTATATCGGAAATTGTATCTGACCCGGAATGGGACTTTCCTTCCCTTTCTCCTGTTATCAATGAAATCAGGAGAGAACGGCGTGTGGAACTGGCTTCCGAAGGTTTCCGGTGGGATGATATAGCCCGTTGGGCTGCCGCGGAGGAGCTGATTGTTGGTAAAAGACCAAAAGGTGCTAAGGCTAATCAGTTCACGGATTTTTATCCGGTTGATGAAAAGGGATATCTCGATCCGTTCAAAGGGTCGCTTCCTGACGGATACAGGTTTGATCTGAAGAGAGATTATCTGAATCCGATCCCGGAATCTCAGATCGTATTAAATCCGAATTTGAAGCAGAATCCGGGCTGGCAGACTAACTGAGGCTTATAATAAATCTATTAGGGTGATACGCTGATATATTGGGGAAGCTATGTCGCCGGTCCCGTTGTGAGGGGACCGGAACATAGTTTATCCGGAATCACTATGGCCGGAAAATAATAAAGATTATCTAATTTAGAAAATAGAATGAGACCATGAAAACTAATCGAAGAGATTTTTTGAAAGGTATGGCTGCGGTTCCCTTTTTGGGTTATTTTGCAGTTGGAGCAAAAGGTAATATTACAACAGAACTGGAAAGGATACAGAACGATTATCTCTCTACCTTGAAAATAGACCATCTGTCTGCTCCGGAAGATAAGTTAAGACCTCCTACGGGAAATAACAGTAATGTTGTTCGGTTTGGTGTGATCGGTAATGGTTGGCGTGGTGATCAGCTGTTGAATTCTCTGGGTTTTGTCTCTTCGAAGTATGTGGAAGATAATACGATTAATGGTAAGTATACCAAAAGGCTTCAGGATCTGTTGGATGAGGAGGACTTGTACGTCGATTTTGCCGGAGTTTGTGATACTTTCGATGCTCATGCGAAAAGAGGATATGAGATATCATTGAATAAAGTACGGCGGGGAGGTGATAAAAGAGAACATAGGCCGGCTAAAGTATTTCCTACTTACCGGGAGATGATAGCCAGTGATGAAATAGATGCTGTAATTATTGCTACTCCTGACCATACGCATGCCCGGATTGCTATAGATGCTGCAAAAGCGGGAAAGCATGTCTATCTGGAAAAACCGATGACACACACCATTGAGGAGGCTTTGGAGTTAAGGGAAGTGATTAAATCGACAGGTGTTATTTTCCAGTTAGGACACGAAAATCGTCAGCAAATGAGTTTCAAGATAGCTAATGAACTGTATAGAAAAGGTGCATTAGGAGTCGTTTCATTGGTGCAGACATATACCAACAAGAATGATCTGAATGGTGCCTGGATACGGACAAGGGAATTTGACCATTTGGGTAATCCGGATACAATTAATTGGGAAGAATTTCTGGGTAAAGCTCCCTGGGTTGAGTTTGACCCGAAGCGATATTTTAACTGGCAGCGATATAGTGATTACGGGACCGGAGTTACCGGAAATGATTTTACCCATAAATATGATTGTGTTAATCAGGTGTTGGAACTGGGGATACCGGATACTGTCGTAGCTTTAGGCGGACAATATTATTATAAAGGACACGGAGATATGCCGGATTTGTTCAGTGCAATCTTTACCTATCCGGAAAGGGGACTCACCATGACATATGACAGTACGCTGAAAAGTGGAATTTATCGTCAGTCCCATATTTTGGGCTCGGAGGTGACAATGGATATAGATAATGCGATTATGATGTATAAGGATACTTACTCGGAGCGATACAAAGAACATGCGATAAGCTCAGACGATCCCATGTATTATTACGAACCGTGTGCTGATGTGGACGCAATATCTTCGGCCACGGCCAAGACTTACCTGAAAAGTGGTTATGGTCCGACCTATATCGATGGGAAAGTCATTGACGCCACTTTCCTGCATCTGAAAGAATGGATCGATGCTATTCGAGGATTCGGAACTACCAGTTGTGGGATCGATGTCGGGTTCGAAGAGGCGGTCACTTTTAATCTGGCAAATCTGGCTTATGAACACCGGCGACCTGTTCATTGGGATAAAGTGAATGAGAAAGTCATAATCGAATAAACTTATTATCAATCGATATATCATGGAAAAAGAAATAAAATATTCAACAGGCCAGTTATGGGCTCTTACGTTGTTACGTGTATTGATCGGCTGGCATTTTTTGTATGAAGGATTGATCAAATTTTATACTCCGGGCTGGACTGCCAAAGCCTATTTACAAAATACGACAGGTCCGTTTGCTCCCTTGTTTAAAAGCATGACTGAGTCGGAAACCGTACTGCGTTGTGTGGATTTGATGAATGAATGGGGGCTGATTCTGCTGGGGTTGGGATTGTTTCTGGGAATATGTTCCAGATATTGTAAGATATTCGGGATCGTACTACTGTTATTCTATTATCTGGCTTATCCCCCGTTTGCAAGCTTGGGAGTAAATGTTCATGTAGAGGGAAGTTATTGGGTCGTAAATAAGAATCTGATCGAAATGGCTGCTTTGTTTCTGCTTTGCTGGTTCCCTTCCAGCCATATCACAGGACTTGATTATTTTGTCCGGCGGTTCAGATTCAAACAGGAGGCAAGGAGGTTGTAATAATTCTAAATTCAAACAAGAATGAAGAGCAAGGTACATCGATATATAAGGACCGGAATAAAGGGGATGATAGGAATATTTTCCGTTTTCCCTTTTACGGATGCGTATGGACAATGGGGGTATACGATCGGACAAAAAGAAATACCGTCGGTAATAATCCATTCGGATACCTCCCGGGTGAAAGTTTACCCGGGACATCCCAGGTTATATTTTCGTGATACGGATTTACCGGTTATCCGTGAACGTGTTCGTGGTGAGTTCAGGCAGGAGTGGAGTGAATTATTGTCTTATCTTAAAGAACAGACCTTACAATTCTCTCCGGAGGTGTTGGGTAGGGGAAGGTATCTCAAACATTGGGATATCGGGCGTAATATGGCGTTTGTAGCTGTGGTGACGGAAGATGAAAACTATATCCGATGGGTAAAAGAATGGGTACAGGTGATGGTGGACGACGGTCCTGTCGGAAATGACGATGAATACCGCGGACGATTAATGTCGCTGGCTGTAGCCTATGATTGGTTGTACCATTTTCTGACTGTCCGGGAGAAACTGGCTATTGAAAAGGCAATACTGGATCATTTGGACACGAACTGGCATTTCTCGGCTTATGCGGATTATGTTGGCGGACATTCACGCTGGGGTAATTTTTCTTTGCTGACCGGATTGCTGGCTTTGGTTACGGATAAACCGGAGCTGAGAGAAAAATTACTGGAGATACGTGAACACTGGGTTCAGGGGTATTTTCCTGTACAAGGATGGATCACTGAGAAAGGTGGCTATCATATGGGATGGAATTACAGTGCTCCTTATTTATCGGGACGAACGCACAGTGTCATGTCAAGTGCTACGAATGAATGTATGTATTTCCCCTGGCAGGCAGAAATACCTCTTTTCTGGATATACGGACAGCAGGGAGATGGTTTGTTCGCGAATACGGGGGACGCTTACTCGGTTGACACCGACTTGCAGGATGAACAGGAGCTATTGTATATTTCTGCCGGAATCTATAAAAATCCCTATGCAGCTTGGCTGGCCAAACCGACAAAAGATCCGTTCGCCCGAATCTTGTATGCTGATAAGAGCGTTAGGCCGGTTGCACCGGATGATAAAACAATACCGTTACCTTTGAGTCGGGATTTTGGAAATGCCGGAGTTGTTATAGCACGGGATCGTTGGGATGAAGAGACAACTTTGCTTCAGTTCCGTTCTGTCCCTTTCTATTCGGCGAATCATCATCACCGGGATGAAAATACGTTCACGATCCACTATAAGTCACCCCTGGCAATTGATTCCGGAATGTATGATGAAGGTTGTGAAAACGGCGGATACGGAAGTACGCATTGGTGTAATTATTTTACCCGTACAATTGCCCATAACGGGATTATTGTATTTGATCCGGAACAGGAATATAAGGTATATGGCCGTTCGGTATCCAATGACGGGGGACAACCTTACCGGGAAGAGGAACCGACAAAGCTGACTGATATCCTGCCCGGCGGCCATGCTCATTTGGATGGAATCACGTTGTGTCGGGAGACAGATGAATATACTTATGCTGTTGGAGATGCAACTAAAGCCTATGACCGGGAAAGGGTCAGCCTTGCACAGCGGGAGATTATTTACCTGCGGAGAAATACAACATCCCGTCCTGTAATAGTCGTTTTCGATCGCGTAGAAAGTACCAGGAAGGATTTTGAAAAACGTTTCTTGCTTCATACGGTTCATGAACCGGAAGTAGTTGAGAATCGAATGGTAGCAGAGAACGGAGGAGGGCGATTGACATGTTTTACCCTTTATCCTGAAAATGCCCGGTTGGAACTGATAGGTGGAGAAGGTAAAGAGGCCTGGGTGAATGGCATCAATTACCCTTTAAATAAGAATTGCTGGCCGAAACCCCAGATACAAACTGGTGCCTGGCGGTTGGAAGTTTCACCGGCTGTCAAGCAGATGAAAGATTATTTCCTGCATGTGTTGTTTGTCGATGATGCCGGTTCTCCGGAAATAACACCCGATGAGGCACTATTGATTAAAGAAAATGGCAGACTGGGAGCGTCCGTTGCCGGTTGGAAAATTCTGTTTTCCTTAGACGGTACACCTGCAGTGATTGAGGAACATAAATAACCTGAAAGAAGATGAAACATTCTGTTTACCTGATTTTTATAACTGTTTTTACAGTCGTGTTGGCAGCCCGGGCAAAGAATCCGGTGAAAATAGTCACTATCGGAGGTGGAGGGGTTGCGGTTTCCGTAAATAATCAGATGAGTTATCAGCAAATGGTCGATCAGATGATCGATTACTGGCAAAGGCAGTTGTCAAAAGTGTTATTACATAAGCCGGATCTGATATTATTAACGGAAGCATGCGATCGTCCTTCCGGATTAACTACGGCAGAGCAGTTTGAATATTATAAAGTAAGGAAAGATCAGGTAAAGGATTACCTGGCTTCGGTAGCAAAAGATAATCACTGTTATATTGCTTTTGGAACCAAAAGGGAAGAAAACGGAAGCTGGTGGAATTCATGTATACTGCTTGACCGACGTGGAAAAGTAGCCGGTATATATAATAAGAATTTTCCTACTATCCAGGAAATGAATGAGATCATGCCTTCTGATGAAGCAGAACTCCTGCTATGTGATTTCGGGACTGTTGCTTGTGCTGTTTGTTTCGATCTTAATTTTGATGAGTTGAGGGAACGGTATGCTCAGCAAAAACCGGACATAATTTTGTTTCCATCAATGTATCACGGAGGTTTGGAACAAAGCAAATGGGCTTATTCCTGTCAGGCTTATTTTGTTTGTGCCTATGGTTTTCTGAATGCTCCGTCGGAGATACGTAACCCATTGGGAGAGATGGTCGCCTCAAGTACGAACTATTATAATTATGCTGTGGCTACAGTCAACCTTGACCGTAAATTGGTACATCTCGATAATAACTGGGAGAAATTGACCGCTTTGAAAAGAAAGTACGGTGATCTTGTTTCTATCTCTGATCCCGGACGTATAGGGGCAGTGATGATCACCAGTGAACATGATTCGATTTCAGCAGACCGGATGATAGATGAATTTGATATTCAGTTATTGGATGATTATTTCAATCAATCCCGTGCAGTTCGTGAACAAAAATTGATTAAAGCTCCGGCGAAAGACGCAATAGATGAATATCGTAAACATAATAAATAAAATTTATAGGATCTGCTACCATAAGATGTAAAAATATCTCTATATTTGCGCTATGCATTGTTCCGAGCCTGTATCCGCGGGTAAGGATTAAAAGGGAACCGGGTGTGAATCCCGGACAGTCCCGCTGCTGTGAGCTTCATAACGGGTGAGCAAACTTTGCCACTGACTTTTTAATTGAAAAGTTGGGAAGGCGTTCACTCCGGAAGTAAGTCAGAAGACCTGCAAGGCATATTATTTCGACGGCTTCGAGGAAAGGCCGGAAGAGAAAAACAAGACATCCGATGTCTTTCTATTCTTATTCCATTTCCTGTTTGCTGTCCTTTTAAGGTCTGTTTTTAATTATTTTGCCATAATAATTAGGAAAAGAAGCATGGTTCGGTTGACGGGATGAGCTCCGTCGGTGGTCCATGCTTTCTTTTGTCCGGATAAAAAGTTAATCAAAAAATAAAATATAGAGATAAAATATTTATGTTTGTTGTCTGATTCGATTAAGAAGAGGTCCGTGAATATAGAAAAAGAGGTCATACAACGTGTAAATAATGGGGATACAAAAGCTTTTGAATTATTGTATTCAACTTATTATGTCTATTTATGTGCTGTAGCCGTTAAATATGTATATAAACCGGAAATGGCAGAAGAAATTGTAAATGACGTATTTTTGAATGTATGGAATAACCGTTCGTCATTATTTTATCCGATCAAAGCTTATTTGGTACGTGCCGTTCAAAATCAGTGTTTAAGTTATTACAGAAAGAAGCGTTTGGACGAAATTGCTGTTTCTGATATAAAAGATTATACAGTTGAGATTTATGAACAATTAGTCTATTTGGATTCTTCTCCTTTGGCATGTTTGGAAAATAAAGAGTTAGCGAATCAAATCAGTAAGGCTATTGATCAGCTCCCTGAGAAATGCCGGGAGATTTTTATCCAGCATCTGTATTATAATAAAACATATGAGGAAATAGCCCGAATGAAAAATATTTCTTCCAGTACAGTCCGTGTACAGATTAAACAAGGATTATCAAAATTAAGAGTGCTATTAGGCGATTTATACCCAGTTGTTTGTTTATTGTTCGATATTTTTCAAAAATAATTCACTTTTACATAAACGGTTTATAAAAAACTGCGTATATATTTATGTAGATATGAATTTATTTAGAAAATATGATGAATACAGAACATATAGAAAAAATTATATTGGGTCATTTTTTGGGTGATCTGACAGATTTTGAAGAAAAAGAACTTTATCATTGGTTGCAGACTGATAAAAAGAACCGGCGGCTTTTTTCGGAAATGTCAGACTGGTGGGCCATTTCTTATGTACCCTATTTCTCTTCCCGGGTTGAGGCTAACTTTCAAAAACGTTTTGGAGAATTAATGGATAAAGAACCTCGTATTTCTTCAAAAAGAATTTCTTTTGCTCATTCCTGGTTACAAATAGTTGCTATTGTTATTGTGATGTTAGCCATAGGTGGCTTATCTTATTATGCGGGTATATCAATACATGAGCAAAATCAGGAGAATATTTGTTTTGAAACATCTGCTCCGTTGGGGGCACGATCTAAAGTGTCCCTGTCCGATGGATCTGTAGTATGGTTGAATGCCGGATCATCTCTTTCCTATAATAAAGATTTTTCAGATAAGTTCCGCGAAGTTTATTTGAAAGGAGAAGCTTATTTTGAAGTAACGCCGGATTCTTTGAAACCGTTTGTTGTAAAATCGGAGAGTCTCAATGTAAAAGTATTGGGGACTACATTTAATGTTAGAACATACGAGGATGAAAATCTGGTAAATGTTGTATTACGAACAGGTAGAGTAGACGTTTCGTTAAATGGTTCGAATCAGAAAGTTATTGAGTTACAACCGAATGAGAAATTAAGCTATAATAGGGTTAATGAAGAACTGGAGAAGATACCTGTAAATGCAGATGATGTTTGTGAATGGGTAAATGGGAAAATGAAATTTACAAAAGTACCGTTTGGTATATTGGCGAAAGATTTGGAGAGAAGATATAATGTAAAGATTGTAATAGAAAGTAAGTCTTTGCGTGAGGAAGCCTTTACAGGAAGCTTTACTTCCGAGCATACGATATATGATGTTTTGCGTGAAATAGATGTGGAAAAGCAATATAAATGGGAGCAGACTGGAAATGTGTTTGTGATCTGTGATAAATGATTGATACACTGAAGAATATAATTTGTTAGACTGAATAGTAATTTATTAAATCTGAAATTCATGAAATTAACCAATTTGAAAAGAAGTGGAAAGTATTTTGTGGCTGTTTGTATGTTTACGGGCTTACCGATAGTCACAGGATCAATTTCTGCTACGGAGTTAGAATCCTGTTATTTATCCGTGCAGAAACAAAGTACGACATTACAGGATTTGTTTGATCTGATCGAAAAGAAGTTTGATTATTCTTTTTTGATTCGTGATAAAAATCTGAATTTGAATGAACGTGTCGTTGTCGATCTAGAGAAAAACTCAGTAGAAACTATTTTGAAAACAGCTTTGAAAAATCAGCATGCTGATTTTGTTGTAAATGATAAGCGAATTATCATTTACAAAGCAAATACTATGAAATCTGGAATATCCGGCGTATCCCAACAACATCAGGATAAGCGGGTAACGGTAACGGTTTCCGATGCTTTCGGGCCGGTTGTTGGCGCCAGTGTTGTTGAAAAAGGGACAACAAATGGAGGTATTACCGATATGGATGGTAAACTGACACTCGAATTTCAAGGAACGTCCAGAGTGATTGAAGTATCCTATGTAGGATATGAAAAGCAAACGATTAAGGTCGCATCATCTTCTGTCAATATCGAACTGAAAGAGGATGCACAAGCTTTGGATGAAGTTGTGGTAGTTGGTTTTGGTGTGCAGAAAAAAGAAAATCTGACAGGAGCTATTTCACAGGTAAAAATGAATGAAGTGCTGGGTGACCGTCCACTTGCTAATACTACACAGGCTTTACAAGGAGCAGTCCCGGGACTTTTTATTTCAGGAAATCACGAACCTGGTGGAACGGACAAGAAAATGCAGATCCGAGACGCTTTTTCTTTAGGATCCGGTGAAGTGATTCGTCCTTTGGTACTGATTGATAACGTAGAAGGTGATCTAAATATGATTAATCCGAATGATATCGACGCTATCTCTGTATTGAAAGATGCTGCTTCAACTGCTATTTACGGAGCGCGTGCCGCAGGTGGTGTTATTATTATTACAACTAAGCAACCCAAGAAAGGTGAGAAGTTTAGTTTGAATTATAATAATAATATAGGTTTTGAAACAGCGATAAACTTGCCGCAACAGGCTTCTCTAGATGATTATTTTAAGATGTATTTGGAAGCAGGTTTCAGTGACTCTTATTGGGCTGGAAAACAGAATGTAGCCAAATGGAAACAATATCTTCAGGAATATAAAGCTAATCCGGGTGTTTTCAATATCGTGAACGATGGTCTGTATAAAGGTGATGACGGAAATGTGTATTATCTGAACGAAAACGATCCGTATAAGGCTTTTATGGAATCAAGTTTTGTTATGAATCATAACTTATCGGCTTCCGGCGGTACGGATAAGGTCCGTTATCGTTTCTCAGGAGGATATACGTCGCAGGATGGGCCGCTCGTTACTTCTGCCGATAAATACGAACGTTTGAACGTGGGAGCTTTTATGTCGGCTGATGTGACAAACTGGTTTACACAAGTTGTCGATATTAAGTATTCAAAAGGAACGAAATCTATGCCTTCAGGTGGTAACTTATATACAACCCGTTTAATTTCTTATAGCCCGAATGGAACATCGGGTGATATTTATGGAGTTCCGGATAAAGAGAACCTGCCTTTTAATACACCTTTGAATAGTATATTATATAATAATAACAAGAATACAGTTACTGCTAATCCACGTATTTTCCTGAAATCTATTTTCAAGCCGATTGCAGATCTGGAAGCCGTTTTTGAATATACTTTTGATAAAAACGATGTATTGTATGATTTCTATGATGCAAAAAAGATGTTTATTGATCTTCAGGAAACACCACGCTGGAATGTCAATCAGGATAGTAACGAAAAACGGCATTACTTCACTGACTACAACGCCTTTAATATATATGCAAATTATTCGAAATCATTTAAAAAGCATGATTTTAAAATCATGGCAGGTTTTAATCAGGAGTCAAGTTATTATGAAGAAGTACAAGCCATTGTTTATAATCAGGCTGTACCGGAAGTCCCTTCATTAGGGGGGACGACTGATAAAACATTGACAAAATTGATTGATAAATATTCGGAATATACGATTCGGGGTGCATTCTTTCGTCTGAATTACAATTATGATAATAAATATCTGGTGGAAGTGAACGGGCGTTACGATGGCTCTTCCAAATTTCCGAAAGAATCCCGCTTCGGTTTCTTCCCTTCGGTTTCTTTAGGATGGCAGTTAGGGCGTGAATCTTTTATGGAAGCTACACAGAATTGGCTAGATGAACTAAAGGTCCGTGCATCATGGGGAGTAATAGGCAATCAAAATATTAAGCCTTATCTGTATACCCCGTCAATGACATTGGAAACTAAGAATATATGGCTGGATAACGATGTCGCTGTGAATATAATTGGCGTTCCGTCTCTGGTACGTACTAATTTTACGTGGGAGGACGTAGCGACAACAGATATTGGTCTTGACTGGGCATTTTTGAGCAGCCGTCTGCGGGGATCGTTTGATTGGTACCAGCGTAATACAACCGGAATGTTGGCTCCGGGTGAACAGTTACCGGCAATAGTAGGGGCGAGTGCTCCTTATCAGAACACAGCTGATATTCGCACAAATGGTTGGGAATTAGCTATTTCCTGGAGAGATCGGATCGGTAAAGTTGGTTACTCTGTTGGGTTTAATATTGCTGATGCCCGTACAAAAGTGACAAAATATAAGAATACGTCCGGATTGTTCTATGACAGAAACGATGCTCAAGATGGGAAACGTTATCGTGAAGGCATGTATATCGGCGAGATATGGGGATATGAGTCCGATGGATTTTATACAATTGACGATTTTCAGGATGCTGTTAGCTGGAAATTGAAAGAAGGCGTGACGGGTATCGACGGATATACTAGTCGTTTGCGCCCGGGGGATATCAAGTATAAAAACCTGAGTGATGCAGACGGTACGGAGAATATGATTACTGCCGGTGCCGGAACTATAGAAGATCCGGGTGACCGTAAGATTCTGGGAAATAGTAGTGCACGTTATCAGTTAGGTGCGAATATCGGTGTAAATTATGCCGGATTTGACTTGAATATTATGCTGCAAGGTGTTGGTAAACGTGATGTTTGGTTAGGTGGTTCTGCCATCTTCCCATTTGGAGCACAAGGTCCTACAGATGCTATTTATCAACCTGTTTATTATAATCAGACTGATTATTGGTCGCCGGTTGATGCCGCTAACGGAAATTATAATCCTGTAAATCCGGATGCTAAACTGCCGCGTATTTATGATTATACAGTAGCCAATTCCGTAGGATCTAACTCACGTATCTCTGATAAATATATGCAGAGTGGAGCTTATTTACGTGTGAAGAATATTTCTTTATCCTATATGTTCCCAAAACAATGGCTTACTCCGATTCTGGTACAGCAGTTGAAGTTATTCGCGAATGTGGAGAATTTATTGACATTTTCTTCTTTGCCTAAAGGTTTCGATCCTGAAACGTTGAGTTGGAGTTATCCGGCTTACCGTACAATATCGTTTGGTTTAAATGTTACTTTCTAATTAATAAAACTACGAATACAATGAAAAAACTGATTATAGGATTATTGACAATAATTGGGATTGTCTTTACAGCGTGCAACGATGATTTCCTGGAAAAATATCCACAGACGGATCTGACAGAGGAAAACTCATTTCTATCTTATGATAACTATCGGTACTTTATGTATCCTTGTTATGAGATGTTTAATAATACAAATATCCAGACTGCAGTGAATGGATATGGAGCGAATTCTATTTATCGCGGAGATTTTTGGGCCGGTTATCTGGGGCAGAAGGGCGGATATAATAGTTATGCGTTTCAGGGTGTTTCTCCTTCTGCATCCGGTAACGGTTGGGACTTTCAATTTATTCGCCGTATCAATATTATGCTTTCACATCTGGAAGACGGTGTACTTTCTACAGAAGAAGTCAGTCATTGGAAATCAGTAGGTTTATTCTTTCATTCATATTGGTATATGGAACTGATAAGTCGTTTT
Organism: Parabacteroides sp. AF17-3; assembly: GCF_003635445.1. Lineage (NCBI taxonomy): Bacteria > Pseudomonadati > Bacteroidota > Bacteroidia > Bacteroidales > Tannerellaceae > Parabacteroides > Parabacteroides sp. AF17-3. Next base: position 46,404 of record NZ_QTMM01000023.1, read on the forward strand.
GGAGATGTGCCTTGGGTCGATGAAATTATTACAGATAGTTCGGAAGAACGTTTTATGGCACGTACTCCGAGGGATGAGGTTGCTTCAAATATCCTGGAACGATTGATATGGGCGGAGGAAAATATAGGCAGTTCGGATAAAGACGGGGATAATCCAGTGACTCGTGATTGTATCCGCGTGCTGCTCTCCCGCTTTGGTTTACGTGAAGGGACATGGAGAAAATATCATGGTTTGGGAGATGCTGAGAAGTATTTACAGGCTTGTATCAAATATTCCGAATTGTTGATGGCTGATTATCCGACCCTTTATCAGGGTGTTGCTAAAAATGACAAAGGTGAACCTGTTCCTGGAGCGGGCTATGGAGAATTGTGGACAACTCGCGATTTGGCAGGTGTACCGGGTGTTATTTTCTTTAAGCGTATTGTTGGCGAAGTCAATCCTCATCGTTTTAGTGATTATGAGCATATTGCTGCACATAATTATGAGATGCCGCAGCATACGGTGGATATGTATTTGTGTCAGGATGGGAAAACTATTTCCAATTCTGCGCAATATCAGTTCGGACCGGAAAATAGAAATATCCATGCAGTGTTCCGTAATCGTGATCCGCGTTTATGGCACGTTGTAATGCCGCCTTTCAGAGTCTTGTCAAAAACTGAGGCAACGGCCCATCCGGAATTGGGAGGTTATCAGGAGGAAGGTATTCCTGCCGATAAAAACTGGTTCTTTACGAATAATCCGGAAGATCGTGAATTTATCGATATTTTTGGTGCTAATCACGGACAATCTGTTTCAACTGCGACATTGCCTTTCGGAGGTGATCTGAATCGTGGTATGAAACGTTTGCCAACACAGAACTGGGGAGATGCTCCTATGAATGAAGCTCCTCACCTGAGCAATGCGACCCGAACGAATGGGGCTTTTCAGACTTGTAACAGTGGTTATTATTTCTGGAAATGTTATAATAACTGGGATAGAAACCAATCGGCAAATTTGAATAGTACAGACTTGCCTATTTTTAAAATAGAGGAAATTTTGTTGAACTATGCAGAATGTAAGTATGAATTGGGTGAATTTGATCAGCAAATTGCAGATCGTACGATTAACAAGCTGCGCGAACGTGTTGGAGTGGCTGTTATGAGAGTAGCTGATATTAATGATAGTTTCGATCCGAAGCGAGGTACCGACGATTCCGGAAAATCAATAGAACCGGTACTATGGGAAATCCGTCGTGAACGTATGGTGGAATTGATGGGTGAAGGCTTTGGTTTCTACGATGTTCGTCGTTGGAAATGTGCGAAATGGTATGTGAACCGTCAACAGAAAGGTATGTGGATAGATGAAACATGTACAGATTTATCCGGGAATGCAGATTATATCGTTAAATATCAGACTGTCGGTGAAAATGAAACGGCGCCACGCACCGGTGCCGGATTTATTTATCGTTATCCGGATCCTGTATCTTCCGGTTACGGTTGGTTAGATAAGTACTATTTATATTGTGTCCCCACGGATGAGATCGCTTTGAACCCTGCATTGATACAGAATCCAGGCTGGAATGAAAGTGAATGATAAAATAAATTAGATCATTTTTTAGGGAAGCATAAGCTCTGATGTGAATGAAAATTACATTGAGTTTATGCTTTCTTTATTTATTATGTAAGTAAACCCTTTCATGTTTATTCTTGTTTATTATTGGAAAAGTGCGTTTATTTGCAGATAGTATTTATAAAAAACAGGCAATATGAAAAAGGTTACAGGTTTAGTTTTGATTATTTTGATGGCATTTATTGCTGTTCCCGCTAAATCCCAGTTGAAGTTTGGGGTAAAAGGCGGTTTGAATATATCGTCCGTTCATTTGAATTCAGATATTCTGAAAGCGGATAATGTGACTGGTTTCCAGATCGGTCCGATGATCGAGACAACGATTCCTCTGATTGGAGTAGGGTTGGATGCGGCTATCCTCTATTCACAGAAAGGGATGGATGTGAAATCGGAGACAGGAACTTCCACGAATGTGAAAACAGATTATATCGATGTCCCGGTGAATTTGAAATGGAAATTCGGATTGCCTATCATTAAAGGATATCTGGCTGCCGGTCCGTATATCGGTTTCCGTGTAGGTGGCGATAAATTCTGGGAGATTCCCGGAAGTGTAGTAGGACAGGTGAAAGCGAAAAACTTTAGTGCCGGTCTTAATTTTGGTGCAGGTGTGGAACTGATCAGCCATTTGCAGGTCGGTATAAACTATGGCCTGGGACTGACTGATAATTACAGTGCGGAAAAATATGATCTGAATGCCAAGAACCGCGGATGGTCGGTGACAGCCGCTATCTTGTTCTGATAACAGACAGAAGATATGAGGGGCCGGGCTTTAACAGTCCGGCCTTTTTTGTTACTTTTGGCCTCGGAAATGAAATATGCAGATGTCATACTACCCCTGCCGTTGGAGAATAGCTATACATATAGTATTCCGACGGATCTGGAGGCAGCCGTAACTCCCGGTTGCCGGGTCATTGTTCATTTCGGCAAGAAACGTTACTATACTGCCATTGTGATGGAAGTACATGAACGCAGGCCGAATACGGACTTTGAGACAAAAGAGATTTACGCCCTGCTGGATGCCAGCCCTGTGTTGCGGAGGCCGCAACTTCGTTTTTGGAAATGGATCGCCTCTTATTATATGTGTAAACTGGGAGATGTCTATAAAGCGGCTTTACCTTCCGGGCTGAAACTGGAAAGCGAGACGGCTGTCACCTATAATGCCGATTTTGAGGCGGACGGTCCTTTGCGTCCTAATGAGCAGGCTGTGCTGGATGCTTTTAAAGGAGTGCTCAAGTTAACAGTTTCGGAGTTGGAAAAGAAAACAGGCCTGCGCAATGTCGTTCCCGTAGTTGCTTCCCTGATGGCCCGTGGGGCAGTGGAGGTCAGCGAAGAGATGAAACGCGGGTTTGTTCCGAAGATGCAGACATTTATCCGTCTGTCTCAGGAATATGCAACCGAAGAACGCTTGCAGGAAGCCTTTGCTGATTTTAAGCGGGCCAAGAAGCAGGAACTTTTGCTGGTTTGCTTCCTTGATCTGAGCCACGCATTAAATCCGGCATTAACCGTGGAAGTATCCAAAAAAGAATTACTGGAACGCAGTGGTTGTTCATCAACGATATTGGACGGGTTGCTGAAACGGGGAGTCCTTGAAAGCTATGAAAAAGAAGTGGGGCGTTTGCAGGTTCCGGTATGCCGTTTGCAACCTCTCAGTTCGCTTAGTCCGGCACAGGAGAAAGCGTATAGCGAGATACATGATACCTTTACTTCTAAAGATGTTTGCCTGCTTCACGGAGTTACTTCCAGCGGTAAGACGGAAATTTATGTACGGCTGATAGACGAGGTTCTGAAGCTGGGACGCCAGGTTCTATATATGCTTCCTGAAATAGCTATTACGACGCAGATCACCGAACGGCTGGCTAAACTGTTCGGTAATAAGCTCTTGGTATATCATTCGAAATTCTCGGATAACGAGCGTGTGGAAGTATGGAACAAACTCCTGCATGGGAACGAACCGATGGTAGTGCTGGGTGTACGTTCTTCTCTCTTCCTGCCATTCAAGGACCTGGGACTGATCATTGTGGATGAGGAACATGAAAATACGTATAAGCAGCAAGATCCGGCCCCTCGTTACCATGCCCGCAATGCTGCAATCGTGCTGGCGGGAATGCATGGGGCAAAGACGCTGCTGGGATCTGCTACCCCTTCGATCGATTCTTATTTCAATGCAACGACTGGTAAGTATGGACTGGTAGAGTTGGTTACCCGTTACGGTGACTGCCTGATGCCGGAGATTATAACTGCCGATATAAAGGAACTGAAGCGGAAAAAGATCATGAAGGATACACTTTTCTCCCCGTTATTGGTCGAGAAAGTAAATGCGTCCCTGGCACGCGGTGAACAGGCTATCTTGTTCCAGAACAGGCGTGGGTTTGCTCCGCTGATCGAATGTAAGAGTTGTGGCTGGGTGCCTCATTGTGTGAACTGTGATGTCAGCCTGACCTATCATAAATATCATAACCAATTGGTTTGCCATTATTGCGGATATACCATCCAGTTACCGCCTCATTGTCCGGAATGCCAGAGTACGGAGTTGAAGATGATGGGTTTTGGGACAGAGAAGGTGGAGGAGGAAATAGCTTCCCTGTTCCCTTCGGCGAAGGTCGAGCGGTTGGATTTCGATACGGCACGTACCCGTACGGCTTACGAACGCATCATTTCCGACTTCGAGAAAGGAAAGACGCAAATCCTTATCGGAACGCAGATGCTGTCGAAAGGGTTGGATTTCGGAAATGTCAGTGTTGTTGGAATCCTGAATGCCGATAACCTGATGAACTATCCCGATTTCCGGGCTCACGAACGTGCTTTCCAACTGATGGTGCAGGTAAGCGGACGAGCAGGGAGAAGGGATAAACGTGGTACGGTTGTTTTGCAAACTTCCCAGCCGGAACATCCTCTGATACGGATGGTGCAGCATTTTGCTTATAAGGAAATGGTTCGTTTGCAGTTGAGCGAGCGTAGCATGTTCCGGTATCCTCCTTATTACCGGTTGATCGTGTTGGTGCTCCGGAGCCGCAATGAGTCGGTTTTGCAGGAACTGTCGGTGATCTATGCCGAGAAACTGCATGCCCGTCTCGGAGAACGGGTACTGGGACCTGTCACCCCTCCGGTAACACGTGTGCAGACTTTGCATATCAAGAAGATTGTGTTGAAAATAGAGATAGCCGCCGCCATCGCCCCTGTCAGGGAAATACTGGAGGCTGTTCATTCAGAGATGCAACGCTATTTGCCATTCAGGCAATTGCTGGTGCATTATGATGTGGACCCGGCTTGATAATTGAATATTGAAAATTGAGAATTGAGAATTGAAAATTATGGGAGAGAAGAAAGAGTATAAGATATTGTTTGTTTGTCTGGGGAATATTTGCCGTTCTCCGTCGGCGGAGGCTGTGATGAAGAAGCTGGTAAAAGATGCCGGCCTTGACAATTATATAGAAGTCGATTCGGCAGGTATCATGGGATACCATGAGGGAGAACGTGCCGACCAGCGGATGAGGGCGCATGCCTCCCGCCGGGGATATGTGCTGGATTCTATTTCCCGTCCGGTTCGTACGACTGACTTTTATGATTTTGATTTGATCATCGGAATGGACGACCGGAATATAGATGACCTGAAACGGAAAGCTCCCGATCTGGAATCAGTAGCCAAAATACATCAGATGACGGAATATTCCCGTAATAAGTTGTATGATCATGTCCCTGACCCGTATTACGGGGGCGCCTCCGGTTTTGAGTTGGTACTCGATTTGTTGGAAGACGCCTGTGGAGGATTGCTCGAAACTATTTCTTCAGGTCGGGATAACTGATACGGGTGTGGAACATTGTTTTCAGCTTGTCGACAAATACGCTTTTGATCGTCTCTACATCCCGGAACGTCAGCGGGGCACTTTTCAGTAATCCGTCTGCTATCTGTCCGTCAATAATTTTATCCACCAACTGTCTGATGCTTTCTTCCGTATGCTCTTTCAGGCTGCGGGAGGCGGCTTCAACGGAGTCTGCCATCATCAGCACGGCAGTCTCTTTCGAGAACGGGTTCGGTCCCGGATAAGTAAACGCCTTTTCGTCGATCTCTTTATCCGGATATTGGTTTTTGAATGAATTATAGAAATATTTAGCCTTTCCTAATCCGTGATGTGTACGGATGAAATCGACTACAGCCTTGGGTAACAATGCCTTTTCTGCAATCCTGACTCCATCGGTGACATGATTTATGATCACTTTGGCACTCTGGTCGAAACTTAGTTGGCTGTGCGGATTCACGCTACTTTGGTTTTCGGTGAAGAAAGCCGGGTTGGCCATCTTTCCTATATCATGATACATGGCTCCTGTACGGACCAGTTGGGCATTTGCTCCGATTTTTGCAGCGGCTTCCGATGCCAGGATAGAGACCTGCAAGGAATGCTGGAATGTTCCGGGAGATGTTTCCGACAACTTTTTAAGAATAGGCGTATTGATATTGGATAGTTCCACCAGCGTGATGCTCGATACATATCCGAATGTTTTTTCCAGCATATAAACCAGGATGTAAGTAAACATCAGCAGGATGAAATTGATACCGAAGTATAGAAGCATCAACCAGTTGATCTTGTTGAAGTCCGCCTCCTGATACAGGGCAAGGCTTATATAACATAACGTATAGGACATAAAGATCAGGAATGCGCAGCGAATCAGTTGCGAACGTTCCGACAGGTCTCTCAGACTGAATGTAACCACCATTCCGGCAATGATCTGTAACAGCAGGAACTCATGCGGGAAAGGTACCATCAGCGAACAGATCAGCACGATGACCAGATGCGTAAATAGGGCTGTACGCGAATCGAAGAAGGTCCGGACAACAATAGGCACGATCGCATAAGGCAGGATATAAACATTGAACAGCGCATAAGTGACGCATAACTCCGTTAATATGCAACTGACAAATATGCATAGAATAAGGAAAAGCGCATTCCGCCTGTTGTGCAATATCTTTAACCGGAAAGACCACAGGTATAACCAGAAACAGAAGATGATGCCGCAGACCAATACAAACTGCCCTCCGAGAATAATGCTTTGGCGTTGTGCACCGCCCGACTTGGTCTCGTGCACAATCTTCAACGAACGCAGTACATTATATGTATGGTTATCAATAATCTCCCCCCTGTCTACAATACGTTCTCCGGCCTGTACCATACCGTTCGCCAGGGATACGCTCCGGAGCATATCGTCTTTTACTTTCTCTGACATCGCTTCATCATACGATATATTTTCCTTCAGATAGTTATTTATATCGCAGGATTGCAGGACCGATTTGTCTAGCCGCGGCGGACAATTGTTTATGATAAACTCATAAGCTGTTTTTATGGTGAAAAAGTCACTGGCATACCGGGAGTGGGCGATGTTGTTCTCCAACAGATTGACACGCTCATAGTTATCCTTTTTCAGTTTTTCCTGTTCCTGTGATGAGATAATCCCGTTTTTATATAGGCTGATCAAACTATTTTCGATATAATGCATATAGGCAGGTGTCGCTTTCCGGTTCAGGCCATCGGTATAGGCGGCCCGTAATTTGTCGACTTCCGTGTTCTCGACAGTCGCATCCATACGGAAATACGGTTCGAAGTTTTTCAAAACGCTGTCTTTCTCGGCATCGACTTCTGCATCAGTCTTGTAGATAGGAAAATCGCTTGGAGCCGTCAGTAATCCGTACCTCCAGGGTTTACCTTCATAGAACTGGTAACGGAACTTTCCCTCGCGAGGAAAAAAGTAGGCGATCAGCAAAGATGCCACGATGAAATATACGGCTGGGTGTATGCTATAGTTTTTTAGTTTCATAAGATTCTCATTTGAGGGCGAAATGTACATAAAAAAGTTTAGTAAGAGAAAAAAAAGGACTACTTTTGCCGCATTATTATAGAATGAAATAATTATGACTCAAAGGAAAGTTAGAGTCCGTTTTGCACCCAGCCCGACAGGGGCGCTGCATATCGGAGGTGTTCGTACAGCTTTATACAACTATTTATTTGCCAAACAGAATGGCGGAGATTTGATCTTACGTATTGAAGATACCGACTCTCAACGGTTTGTTCCGGGAGCGGAGGCTTATATTATTGAAGCGCTTACCTGGTTGGGTATCAAATTCGACGAAGGTGTGAACTTTGGTGGCGAATACGGTCCGTACCGTCAGAGCGAGCGAAAAGCTATTTACAGGCAATATGTCGACCAGTTGCTGAATGACGGTCTGGCTTATATTGCATTTGATACACCGGCTGAACTGGATGCCAAACGTCAGGAAATTGCCAATTTCCAGTATGATGCTTCCACCCGTTTGCAGATGCGTAACTCCCTGACACTTTCTGCTGAAGAGACAAAGGCGTTGATCGATGCCGGAAACCAGTATGTTGTCCGTATCAAGATCGAGCCGAACGAAGATATTCATGTGAATGATATTATCCGTGGTGAAGTGGTAATCAACTCTTCTATCCTGGATGATAAGGTATTATATAAATCGGCTGACCAGTTGCCTACATACCACCTGGCAAACATTGTCGATGACCACTTGATGGAAGTCACTCATGTGATCCGTGGCGAAGAGTGGTTGCCGAGCGCTCCCCTTCATGTATTGCTGTACCGTTATCTGGGTTGGGCAGATACGATGCCGCAGTTTGCCCACCTGGCTTTGTTATTGAAACCGGAAGGAAACGGTAAACTGAGCAAGCGTGACGGTGACCGTCTGGGATTCCCTGTATTCCCGTTGGAATGGCATGACCCTAAAACCGGTGATATCTCTTCAGGATACCGTGAAAGCGGTTACCTGCCGGAAGCGGTTGTTAACTTCCTGGCCCTGTTAGGATGGAATCCAGGTAACGATCAGGAAATCATGAGTATGGACGAACTGATCAACTATTTCGATCTTACCCGTTGCAGCAAGGCCGGTGCCAAGTTCGACTATGAAAAGGGAAAATGGTTCAACCACCAGTATATCCAGAAAAAAGACAATAAAGAAGTCGCAGCATTGTTCATGCCTATCCTTGAAAGCCACGGTATAAAAGCCGATCCGGCATATGTGGAGAAGGTTGTCGGCATGATGAAAGACCGTGTTTCTTTTATTAAGGAATTATGGGATGTTTGTGCATTCTTCTTTGTTGCTCCGACCGAATACGATGAGAAGACAACGAAAAAACGTTGGAAGGCCGATTCTGCTGCCCAGTTGGCAGAACTGATCGAAGTACTGCGCGTTCGTGAACCGTTCGATATCGAAGGAACGGAAGAAGAGGTGAAAGCCTGGATCGAAAGCAAAGGCTACCATTTGGGTAATATAATGAATGCTACCCGTTTGGCATTAGTCGGTGAAGGAAAAGGTCCTCATATATTTGATATTACAGAAGCATTAGGAAAAGAAGAATCTATTCGCCGTATCGAAAGAGCGATTGAAGTGCTTAAATAAGTTATGTATAGTCTGGCAATCCACTTTTACGCATTTATCATTGCGTTGATTTCTCCATTCCATAAGAAGGCCCGGATCATGCGTCTGGGGCAGTGGAAAACGAATTCCATTCTTCGTGAGAAGATAGACCGGAATGCAAAATATATCTGGTTTCATGCTTCTTCCCTGGGCGAGTTCGAACAGGGACGTCCGATGATGGAGAAGATCAAGGCGGAACATCCGGAGTATAAAATACTACTTACTTTCTTTTCCCCTTCGGGATATGAAGTCCGTAAGAATTATAACGGGGCAGATGTCATTTGCTATCTGCCCTTCGATACGCCTTTTCGGGTTAAAAAGTTCCTGAATCTGGCAAACCCGGCTATTGCCGTATTTATAAAATATGAGTTTTGGGGAAATTATCTGCATGAGCTAAAGCGCAGAGGCATCCCTGTTTATATCATTTCTGCCATATTCCGTCGTGACCAGCTGTTTTTCCAATGGTTTGGTTATTCATATCGGAAGATGCTTTATTGCTTCACACATTTGTTCGTACAGGACGATCGCTCGAAAGAATTATTGAATGAATTTGGTATCAGGAATGTGACGGTTACCGGTGATACCCGCTTCGACCGGGTATTGGACGTTCGCAACCAGGCCCGTGAATTGCCCAATGTGGAACGTTTTGTTTGTGAAGGAGGAGAAGAGAAACACTTTACTCTTATTGCCGGAAGTTCCTGGCCTCAGGATGAGGAGATACTGATCCCTTATTTCAATGAGCATCCAGAGATTAAATTAATCATTGCGCCGCATGAGATCCATCGGGAACATCTTATGTATATCGAGTCACTGTTGAAACGTCCCTCTGTCCGTTTATCGGATGTGAAGCAGGATCCGTTTTCGTTAGAAGGTAAAGATTGCCTGATCATTGACAGTTTCGGTTTATTGTCTTCTATTTACCGGTACGGAACGATCGCTTATATTGGTGGCGGTTTCGGAGCGGGTATTCATAACACGCTTGAAGCGGCAGTGTATGGCATCCCTGTTTTATTCGGTCCGAAATATCAGAAGTTCAAGGAAGCAAAAGACCTGATCAAGGTGGGAGGCGGTTTCTCCGTATCAGATAAACAATCCTTCTGCGAGAAGATGGATGAATTGCTGACCTATCATGAAGTGCTGGAAGCTGCGGGCGAAAGTGCCGGACAGTTTGTAAATGGCAATGCCGGGGCGACAGATAAGATATTACGAATAATAAAGTTGTAAAAAATATACCGATTGATCTGGTGTTTGATTTTAGGTTTATGCCGATAAGGAATTGGACACCAGTCAATCGGTATTTTGTTTTTTAGCCCCGGAGTCTCCGAATCCGGTGTATTCCACTTTCTTCCGATCGTCCGGGGCATAGCGCATTGTTGATGTTTCTAATGAATTGCGCTTCTTATCATTGGTCTATTCTGTTTCAGGAATTACTTCACCTACTTTCAGGGGAGTGATGTTGTTTTCTGCTCCCGGATATCCGATATTCTGATTGATAACTCCTCCGGTATTTGTCTTGATCGCATTTTCCGGAACGGGCCACAGTACATGATGTACACTCAGGCGATATTCGCCATAAGGGATAACGATACCTTTATTATAGAAGTTATTGTGCTTGCTCACCCAGTCAAAATAGAAATTCACGCCTGCATCTTTGTTGTTTGTTCCGGTTCCACCTGGTCCTGAGAAATTATTCAGGGTATAGATACGTCCTCCGAAAGCCTCACATGCTTTGCCTGTTTTGGCATACAGATAGGATATACGGACCAGTTCTACATGGCGGTTCTCTTCATAATACAACTCACGGGCACGTTCAGCCAGTACTTCTGCTATACCGATCGTGCCGGTCAAAGGCTCTGCTCCGGCACGTGCACGGACGATATTCAGCATGGAGGCGGCGTTGGCATTGTCGCCTTTCCAGTAATAACATTCGGCCATCATCAGATAGGTTTCTGCTGAACGATAGATATACCAGGGTGTTTCGCCACCCTGAAGATCCTGAGTTTTCGTTGGGTCTGGGACAAACAGTTTATAATGCGGCCACATGTACCAGCAACGGATGGAGTCTGCCACGGAAATGTCGTTCGGACGGACCAGCTGCTGACCATACCACGGGCTGTTGTTCTTCTTCAGGCTCGGCTCATTATACCGAAGGTCTTCCATACGTTTCCAGCTGTCATGATTGTTCGGGCTGCGCAGGTCATTCTTTTCCTTGTCGGTCCAGATCTCATACTGGAAATAATTCGTAGGACGACAGGTTCCGATGCCACGGCCGTAGTTGGCATCATTGTCAATTTCCGTGTTTTTGTCTTCGGAAGCAGGGACGATGGCTGTTCCTGATTTTCCGTCAGGTGTCTTGATCGCTGCCCCTTTTGCCCAGTAAGGGAGTCCGTTACGCATCGTGTAAATACGTTTGTTTCCGGCTTCGACGATGTCGGGGTAGGCTACCACATACATGATGCCCTCCGTGTTGCTCATGTCTATTTTGGCTTCTACACTATGCAGGTCATGCATTAAATTCGTATTGGGCTTGTTCTGGTTGGTCGTGAAGCGCTGTGTCATCAGCGGGTGCCGGGCGACGACTTCCTTTCCAACTTCGATGGCTCGGTCAAAGTCCCCCAATGACATGCATATTTTCATCAGTAACATACCGCAGGCATCTTTGTTGGCTCGGCCCCGGTCCATTTGTTCGGGTACCCATTGGTAAGCGAATTCCATATCTTTTTTACATTGCTCAAGAATACTCCAACGGTCATAGGAGTAAAAGTCGAGTTTCGGCCGGGTAATTTCTTCACTTAACCAGGGAACGTCTCCGAACTGGTGGGTGAGTTTATAGTAACGATAGGAGCGGTGGAAATAGGCCCCGCCCAGTACGGCATTCCGCTCCGCCTCATCCTTAAAAGTGGCGGCATCCAGACGGCTGATCACGATATTGGCATATTTGATTCCTTTAAATCCCTCTGCCCAATACCAGCCGTTCTTGCCTTTCATATCATTCTTGGTTCGGGCAGGAAGCATCTCGTTATCGAAGTCCACCAACGAACCGCTTTCGTCGGTTTTCCCATGTACGGCAATATCTGCGGTATACATTTCCGTCAGGATCGGGGCACCGTCCGTAAAGAATTCGTGGCGCATATTACGTTCACAGGCAACCAGTGCCGAATACAAACCGGCAGCATCTACATAGGTGTTTTCGGGAGTATAAAAAGATAGCGGCTTCGGGTCGAGCCAACTGTCATTGCAGGAATTCAGTAAAGGTAAGGCAGCTAAAGCCAGTACCAGGTATTTTTTATTATTCTGATTCATAATCTTAATTCTTATGGGTTAATCAATGTTTATAAAGTAAAGTTTACACCGAAATTGACGGTTCTCAGCGTCGTGTCACCGCCTTCCGGATCGCCGAAAGTCCATCCCGTGATGACGAACGGATTACGGACGGCAACGGAGAAACGCATGTTCTGTACGGAGAATCTTTTCAGGAAATTCTGCGGCACATTATATGACAGTGTGATGTTTTCCATACGCACGAATGTTTTCTTTACATAATTACTGCCGATGTTCTTGGAACCCAGGCGTCCGTAATCGTTCGTCGGATTATCTTTTGTCCAGCGCGGGATATCTACAACGGTGTAGCGGTCAAACATTCCTCCCGTATTGGCTGCCCGGTTGAAGGTTCCGTATTGCCCGATGTGCGAATACACCATAAAGGATAAATTGAAGTTCTTATAGAATGTGAACTCATTTCTCCAGGACCAGCGGAAGCGTGGAGTGGTGTAACCCTGGAATATTTTGTCATCATTATCCATTACCCCGTCGTTATTCTGGTCGATATATTTGAAATCACCCGGCTTATTCCCATATTTGGCAGCCTCTTCTTCTTCTCCGAGTTGCCAGACACCGTCGCGTTCATAGTCCCAGATCTGATCCGTATCATGCCCGATAAACCATTTGTTTGCCAGGTCGTCTGCTTCTTTATAACCGATCACATTCCCGTCGGCATCCTTTATTTCTTCTTTGTCTCCGTACAGATGTTTGATCTTCCGCCGGTTGAAAGAGAAGGTTCCGCTCGAATTCCAGGAGAAGTTTCTGTTCTCTATCACATTGGCATTCAAGGTCAGTTCAAAACCGCGGTTGGTCAGTGTACCCAGGTTGGCCTTCACATTGTCATATCCTAAAATAGAGGGCAGGGAGCGGTTAACCAGCAGATCGTTGGTTTCGGCCATGTAGGTTTCCATGCTGCCGCTCAGTCTGTCACCGCACACAGAGAAGTCGATACCTATATTATAAGAGGCAGTACGTTCCCATTTCAATGTATTGTTCGGCATACGGTTGATGTATATCTGGGAGGTAACATACACATTTCCGTTCTGGTCGATATAGGGATGCAGTCCGGAGTTGAGGGAAGCCAATGCATCATATTGACCGATATCCCTGTTCCCGTTTTGTCCCCAGGAGAAACGAAGTTTTCCGTAATTCAGCCAGCTGCCCGATGCCTCCATAAATTTTTCGGAAGTAAAGACCCATCCTAAAGCTACGGCAGGGAATGTGGCACGCGGATTCATTTGCCCGAAAGCGGAATAACCGTCACGGCGTACCGAGGCTGTGATCAGATACTTATCCTTGAAAGAGTAGAATATACGTCCCATCAGCGCATCCCCCGTTTTATAAGTATCGTTACTGGAAACGGATGGAATGGCTCCTGCTCCGATGTTATGATATCCCAGTACGTCGCTCGGGGTAAATTGCTGGTTCTTGGCTACCGTTTGCCACCATTGTCCTTTTTCCGCATTGAACAGGAATGTCGCTTCTACACGGTGATCCTTTCCGAACTCCTGTTTCCAGCGTACAATATGGTCAAGCAGCCAGTTGAACGTTTTCTCGTTTTTACGTTCCGATTTGCCGCCTTCTCCGGCCCATTCGGGATGCTGGGACGATTCATGGTTCATGTATTCGTACCAATGGTAACGGGGAGTAAAATTCATTTGATACTCCAGGCCGAAGGGTAGTTTCAGGATGGCATACAAATTGGCATTGAAATCATGGTTTATATCGCGTCTGTCACGGTACAGGTTGTCGAAGAACGGATTTTTTGTATTGTTGTCGCCGGAGGGATACATCCGGTACGGACTATCCAGGTTGTCAATTTCATTAGTCGTGTAAGGCGAATTATGTTCACGCTGGTCGACATCGGCTGCCAGATAACCGCCGATACGGGTTGCGAACTGGGAATTCAGTCCGACAGTAAGAAAAGAAGTAACCTTTGATTCCAGATTCAGTCGTGAGCGGAAGTTCCGGTAGCGGTCGCCGGTTTTTACTCCTTCACGGTCGGCATATCCTAACGACCAGTAATAAGAGAAATTATCCGTACGGTTGGAAATACTGGTGGTATAATCCTGTTGCAGGCCGGTCTGATAAACAATGTCATCCCAATTGGTTTCCACGCCGTTCAGATAATTTTCAATCTCGATGTTCTGTAGATTCAGACGGGTTAGCCAGGTCGTGACCAGTGTCTTGTCATCAGGCAGGGCTGAACCCGGATTTTTCTGATCGTAATTATACCATGTCAAAGGATCGATTCCCATCGATGACAAGGTTCGCGGGTCGGCATATTTGCCGGGTTGTGCGGTTAACTCGTCTTGTGATAACAAGCCTTCTGCATATTCCTGACGGAAAGCCAGAAAGCCTGCTCCGTCGACAGTCTTAGGTAGTCGCGAATTATGTACCAGGCCGACATTGGCATTAAAAGTGATAACCGGCTTGCCCGTATTCCCCTTTTTTGTCGTAATAGCAATAACGCCATTCGCCGCTTTGGCCCCATAGACAGCGACTGAACTGGCATCTTTCAGAACATCGATGCTTTCGACATCCATGGCATTGATATCCTGCATGGAACCGTCGTAAATGACACCATCCAGTACGATCAGGGGAGCCGAACCTGCGCTTAATGTGTTTTTCCCTCGTATCTGCAGGTCGGCTGTACCGGCTGCATCGGTAGACATACTGATGGATAAACCGGCTGCACTGGCACGTAGCAGGTCCTGGACAGACCGTGGAGCTTCTGCTTCCATTTTTTCTGCTTTTACACGGGAAATAGCACCAGTCAGGTCTTTTTTCTTAGCCGTGCCGTAACCGATAACCAGCACTTCGTCCAGTTCTTCGGTGTCTTCTTTTAGCGTGATTGTGAGCATTTCCTGGCTGACGACAGGAATTTCCTCTGTTACATAACCGATATAAGAGCATACTAATATCGGTTTTTTCCCAGATACATTCAGACTGAACATTCCGTCACTACCGGTTATGGTCCCATTGGTCTTTCCTTTTTCCATAACATTCACACCGATAAGTGCTTCTCCTGAATGATCTTTTACAATACCTTTAACGGTAGTTCTTTGCGCATAGGCCTGACAGATAAACATCCCTGATAAGAATAGTATCAAGGCGAACCGATGAAAAAAACTGAGAACATGATTTTTCATACAAATACTAATACTAGATATCCATCAATCCCCAAGTGGATGGTTATACAAATAAAAGAGGCGTGAGGATTGTTGATTATATCTAGTTGGAGGCCTTCGACTGCCCTGTAGCTAATATAAACAACAACTCACGCCCTTTTATCTAGTATATCCATAGAGACATATGCATATAACAATGCCTATGAACAGATATAACAAGGAAAGGTACGTGAGCGTTCTTGTTGTCTATTATCTAGCTACATTGAAAAGTGTCGAAGTTTCCAACTAAGATAATATCTTTAAAACGCTTCCGTAATCAATAAAATGTACCGACCAATAACGCTTTACCAGTGTGTACGGCAACAAATGTATGGAGAAGTGTTGAATAAAGCAAATAGAAAACAAAAAAAGTTTTGAATTGTTTCTCTGTTCTTTGAATGAATGTACGTTTTACAGGAAAAGGGAAAGCATTGAAGATAAATCGTTTGGGAATGATCAAGTCATGAAACAATCTTCCAGGATTGTTTTTGTGTAGAATAAAAGACTTTTGAAGATTGTTTTTTTATTCAAATAAAATGCTGAAAGCTTTGTGTATAAAGGATGTTTTTATCATGCATTCTTTTTAAACTATTGTTATCCTCCGCTTCTAGCAATCAAGTAAATGGTAAAATCAAAATAACATAAAAATAGTATATATTAAGATATTATGATCGTAAATAGGCTTTAAAAGAAACAGGTTTGTTTTTTATTTCTTCATTCTAGAAGACTTATATTTGCATTTGTTAACGCTGTGGGTGTCAAATATCGACTTTTTATTTCGCTTAAAACGATAAAACTTTTGTTTAAAACGAACTTCAACTTCGTTTTAAACAAGATAAATTTTTGCTGTAATGAAGAATTTCTTAATTTAGCGAAGAAAAACACATCTGTTTAGTGCTTCTCAAAGTGAAAATCATATGTTTTTTAACAGCTTTTATTTCCAGAACAGCCTTTTTTTAATGCATGTCGTGATTATCAATATGTCGGCGATATAAAAAACAGTGCGTTATATTGGTAGCAGTAATAGATGATATATGCTTTTGTGTTATAAATATGATAACAATTAGATCATAATAAGCGGAAGCAAGTCCGCGAGAGTCTTATAAAATAGATCAGCGTTCCCCAATACCCGTACAATTCATCCAGTATGCACATAAAATATCATTTTGACAATCGATTAATTTTGAGGAAACTCTCCTGAAACTTTGCATCCAATAGTTAGTTAGCCGGATCGGACTTAAAGATCTCCTATCACTCTTTTATAATAAGTGATCTCGTCTGAGGTTACATCTGTTGCTATGACAAAACGAGGGATTTCACCCTGATAGTGTAGCATTACCGGTGTTCCATATTCTATCAATTGATTCCATCCAATTCTTAAAGCTTGGTGTCTGATACCCCAAATGGACAAAATATCCGTAAACGATTTTAAGGACGGATAAGAATCTGAGGAATACAACAGTTTTCTCAAATCCGCCGGATCAACACAAATCCGGTGAAGTTGTAAAAACTTATCACAAACATTAAAAAATGAATTATCCATGATTCCCTATTTAAGTTTCACCACCATCAATACCGGATTATCGTCTGAATTTAATTTCTCAGCAATGGACTTCAATTCTGCAGAAGGATTTGATAGCTGTCCATATATGTCTAAAAATTCATCTGCAGTCCACCAAGTAACCATTTCGTCTTCTGCCGATATATATTTCGGCCAAAAACAGGGACCACCGTCCAAATCGTTTCGGAAACCTAAATATTTGTGTTTGACAGGTTGGTTCAATAATATAAGTTTACCTGTATTTTTGTCAAATATAGAACATACTGTAACATTCATACGTTTTCTTGTCTGCCAGCTACCTTGATTAAGAGATCTTTGTTCGTATTCAAATTTTTCCGGTGCATTATTACCAAAGCTGAATTTGAAAAACAGATAATTTTTAGACTCCATAATTATTTCCGGAAATATATGATAGACCATTGCTTGATCTGTTCGGTAAGAGAACATCCATTCTGTTGGAGCCTTGTATTTTCCATAATCAAATACATAGGCAACTTCTAAATCCTGCTTCGCATTGAACGTGAATATGGTATCATCCCAGGCGCGCCAATAACGAATCTGATCTTTCCCCCTGAATATCTTACCATCTGTAGTTCCCCAGCTCCCTTTGCTTATCCCTGTTTTTTCACGCTGGAAATAATTCAAATAGGTTCGAATTATTTTTAATCCCGTTTCCTCTTTTTCATATAAAAACGCCTTATATTCGCGAGTTTCCGGAGATGAGATAGTTGACAAATATAAATTCTTACCTGCATACATTGTCTGAAAAGGATAATATCCGGCAGAATCCATTTTTATTTTCTCATCAATTAAAACACCGTCCCAATTGTATTCAAAACATTTGGGTATTGTTTCCAGTAATATAGTTTTATTCTTGTTATCAGTGTCAACAGAGCGTATACTATTATATTGTCCGGGACCATGGCCTATACTTCCTATTGGAATAACATAATTACCTTCTTCATCAAATAAGTAATATTTTGACGTATACCCCAATGGTGCATCGCCAATCAAATATTTATTCCCTATCGGTATTGCATTTGTAAGTCTTCCGATTAATATGCTATCCGTTGTTTCCAACGGAATATATTTCACAGACTTTGCATAATCGCTTAAATTCAATATTTCACCAGAACCAACAGCTTTCGATATTGGTATAATTTTTTTTTCAGTCCTATCTTCGTGAAAGGAACAAGATGTAAATAGTAATATTATTGTTATCGTTATATATTTCATGATTGTCTGTTTGTATTATAAAAAAGAATGTCATATTATATTATGTAGAACAAAATGTGACATTCTTTCTGATTCTTTTAACAATTACATTTCTTTTTTGCATAAGAAGTGTTGCATTCCCAATGATAATGTCCACCCATATGATAAGCTCCTGCAGCATTAGAACAACCACGATCTGTACCAGATTCCCACCAACAACATTCATTACCACTATAGCCTCCCAGAATCATTTTTTGTTCATCTTTCGTCAATTTTTGACTTTCTGAAGCATCCAAAAATTTCACTCTAGCTAACTTCATAAATTTGATTTTAAATTATGCGTCACAATCCCGGTCGATCTGCTTCACCGATATATATAACTTTCTATATATTTAGTTTGAGTATTAGGCTCATACCTACTCCCGCAGCCCCTTTATTTAGACCAAAGTTCCATCCACCAAAAGAAAGTGTAGTAGGTAATGGCAGTATGATCATTTTAAAAAATTCATTCCAGTCTATAGATTGAGTAACTGTATTTTGTAAATTTATACAACATTGGTTTAACAACGACGAGTATGGATTACTCCATTTGACATGATTTTCCAAAGTTGTTATTTTATCTAATAATTGCTCTCTGTATGAGACTTCAAAAATCTTTTTTATATCTTTTTTACCACTACTTAACCGATAAGATACATAATATGCAATGCCAATTATTCCTGATTCAAAAGACCAATCTTCTGTGTCAAACTTTGTTTTAGAGACAACCATTCGATCAATATTTTCTAATATTTCGTCTAATTCACCTTCTACAAACTTTTCAGAAATTAAAAAACCAAGAAATAAACCTAAACCACATAACCCAGAGCTGATACCAACGGGTATATCTGTTTTCAATTTTTTGATCATATCACTTAACATCTGATCTGCCAATTTTAGATATTCATGATTTTTAGAATATTTGGAATAACAATAAAAAAACAATATTAATCCCATTTTTCCATGGAATAAACCACTACCATCAACATATGAAACAATGGAGCGGATGTAAGCTGCTAAATGAATTAAAAAAACATTGTTATCTTTTGGAGGATAAAATATACCCATTTCATGTTGATAACGCATTTGAATATAACTTCCGTATATATTTTGTTCTTCCATATAAAGAGAAGATAGCTGATCATCTCGCAATCTTCGATTTAATAAAATATCCGGTAGATTTACTATTTTTCCATTTATAGCTAAACGCAAAGTTAAATCATAGTCTTCTGCGCAAATTGAATCTTCTTTGTAAAAATTAATCTTACTCATAGATTCAGAACGTATCATCATTGTTGGATGTAGCATACAATAAGTCATGAGTAAAATATATCGAATTTCATGCCATTCTATAGGCTGTATGATCACTTTATTTTTTCCTATTAATCGATAAGCTGTCCCACAAGCCAACACATCCGAATACTTCTCCATATATTCTACTTGCCTTTCCAATCTTTCCGGCAACGCAACATCATCCGCATCCATCACGGCAATATATTTTCCTTTTGCCAAACGACATCCTCGATTTCTCGCTGGGTAGTTTCCTTCATTTTTATCATTGAACAGTAAGGAAATGCGGGGATCGGAGAATGAATGTAATATTTCCCGAGTACGATCCGTAGATCCGTCATCTACAATAATAAACTCGAAGTCGCAATATGTTTGATCCAGTATACTGCAAACAGCTTCTTCTACATATTTTTCGACATTATAAGCCGGCATCACGACTGATATGAATGGTGTTTTTTCAGATTGTTTTTTCATTTTGTCCATAGTAATAAATTTAAAATCTATTTAGAACTTTCGATTCTAAAGATACGAAAAATGATTTTGAGTTTATAAGATGACAGACAATGAATCTTAAAGGATTAACATTAAATAATGCTTTTTCGATTTATCAGACAATACCAAAAACGATTTTTCAGATTAATAGTGAAGAGGAATAAATTAGTATCCTTGCTTTCGCCGGTTAGTTTGTGATTATATCCTTTGATGATGTAATAAACACTTAGAATATGGGAAATAGGGGATGGAGTCGATGGGGCATTCCAATAAAAAGATAATTGTTGTGAGGAGGATAAATAATAAAAACGCTTGAATAATTGTATCTTCATCCGAAATGTAGTAAATTTGTATAGGTACAAAAAGAACAGGAAATGACTATATTTGATGAATATAAGACATACACAGGTGATGCATCAATCTCCTCTTCCTTGCTTTGGGAATATGACTTGTCTCATTTTGATTGGTGGAAATCAAGAAAAGTAGTGGTTCAACGTGTCATAGAGAGGGGATGGTTGAAGGATTTCTATGCTGCATTTAAATTATATGGCGGTATAGAAGGATTCAGAGAAATAATAAAAGAAGTTCCTAATTTGTCATCCCGAGATATGAATTTTGTCTGCATTGCCTTTAATCTTAAAAAAGAAGAACTAAAATGTTACACACGGAAACTGTTGCGAGATCAACTCTTGAACTCTTAAAAATGTTGGAAAGTGAAAGTGTAATGTCTGATTTTAATTTGGCTGGAGGTACTTCTTTAGCCTTATATTTAGGCCATAGAATCAGTGTTGATCTGGTTCTTTTTACACCGAAATCATTTGATGCAGGGAAACTAGAAATATTCCTTCGTGATAAATATGGTTTCCGTACTGACTTCATGGAAAAAAATACCTTGAAGGGAACCATAGACGGTGTTAAGATAGACTGCATCACCCATCCCTATAGCTATCTTGAAAAGCCATACACCGAGTCTGATATAAGATTGTATAGCATGGAGGATATCGTAGCCATGAAACTTTCTGCTATTGCCGATAATGGTTCGCGGCTAAAAGATTTCATTGATATAGCTTTCCTTTCCACTCGCTTTCCTTTTAATTTAATGCTGAGATTGTATGAGCGTAAATTTCCCGGATCAAATCTCATTAGACCTTTCAAAGCTATTACTTATTTTGAAGACATAGATTTCGAAGAAGATATTGTTATGTTGAATGGTAAATATGATTGGAAACTCATTGAAAGGAGACTGATTGATATGACTCAAATTCAAAATAAAGTTTTTGAGTCGTTTCCGCTCTCTTAGTTTATGTCTCATATGTAGGTTTGCAGAATGGAAAAGTTCGAGGTGTAGTCCTAATATTCTTAATTTTATTCTTATCAATCGATAGCATTATGAAAAAAAAGATTAGTTTGTGTTTATTGGTTCTTGGTGCAATTTATATTTCCTGTGGCTCAGTGAAAGACCGGTCGGAGGAGCAACAGGCCCTTTCTTCTTATGTAAACCCTTTTATCGGGGCATCCACCAGTATGGATGCCGGAGGTTCTTATCATGGTCTGGGGAAGACTTTTCCCGGGGCAACGGCACCGTTCGGTATGGTACAGGTCAGTCCGAATACGATTACCGGAGGGGATAATGGTTCCGGGTATAGTGACGAACATACTTCTATCGAAGGTTTTGCTTTTACACAAATGAGCGGGATTGGCTGGTATGGCGATCTGGGAAACCTGCTGGTTATGCCCACGGTAGGAAAACTGCATACGTTTTCGGGTGCATCGGACGATCCGGATAAGGGATACCGGTCCCGGTACGACAAGTCTTCGGAAGAAGCATCTGCCGGTTATTACGCTGTGATGCTGACGGATTATCAGATAAAAGCGGAGGCAACGGCACTTCCCCATAGTGGAATGTTGCGTTTTACATTTCCTGAAAGTAAAGAATCGCGTATCCAGATAGACCTGGCGAGAAGGGTGGGGGGAACTTCCACCTGGCAAGCCGTCGAAGTGATCAATGACCATACGATCCGCGGAGAGATGAAATGTCCTCCTGAAGGCGGCGGTTGGGGGAATGGCGACGGTAAAGCAGATTATACTGTCTATTTCTATGCCGAGTTCTCGAGACCGTTCCGGTCACATGGCGTATGGTCGGCCGATATACCGGATGACTGGACGCGCAAACGTGGAGATATAGAGAGCGAACGCTATCAGGAAGTAGTGAGGAATGCCCGGATCATTCCGGACGTGACTTCTTATGTAGGCAAACATCTTGGATTCTATGCTGACTTTGAGACGGAAACCGGAGATCAGATTCTGATGAAAAGCGGTATCTCTTTTACCAGTATGAGGAATGCGGAAGAGAACCTGCATTCGGAAATGAATGCGTGGGATTTTGATGCAACACTGGCATCCTGCCGGCAGTTATGGAATGACGCACTTTCCAAAATATCCGTGTCTGGCGGGACAGAGGATGAAAAGCATATCTTTTATACAGCCCTTTATCACACGATGGTCGATCCTCGTGTTTGCAGTGATGTAAACGGAGAGTATATGGGAGCGGATAAACAGGTACATGTAACAGACCAGTTTTCTAAACGGACGATCTTTAGCGGCTGGGATGTTTTCCGGAGCCAAATGCCTTTGCAGACGATTATTAATCCGACCCTGATCAATGACCAGATTAATTCGTTGGTTGAGATTGCGGACCAGAGCGGAAATAACTATCTGGAACGTTGGGAGTTGCTGAATGCCTATTCCGGCTGTATGCTGGGAAATCCGGCTATCTCCGTGTTGTGTGACGCTTATTCTAAAGGAATCCGTTCGTATGATATAGACAAGGCTTATCAGTATGCTTTGAATACATCCCGGATGTTTGGAAATAATGAGAACGGATATACACCGGGTTCCATTTCCCATACATTAGAATATGCTTACAACGACTGGTGTATGGCCCGTTTGGCCGAATGGCTAGGGAAAGAGGCGGATAAGGATGTTTTTGATCGTAGGGCAGGAACTTATACGACCCTGTACGATCCGGATTACGGATGGTTTCGTCCCCGTAATGAAAAAGGGGAATATTTGCCGTTGCCGGAACAGGGAAGACTGGCCGAAGGATATGGCTGTGTGGAAAGTAATGCCTACCAGCAAGGCTGGTTTGTACCTCATGATGTGGAAGGTATGATCAAACTGATGGGCGGACGGGAAAAGGTGCTGGCCGATCTGACGGATATGTTTGAACAAACACCAGCCAACTATTTATGGAATCAATATTATAATCATGCCAACGAGCCGGTACATCACGTGCCATTCCTGTTCAACCGCCTGGGTGCTCCGGAGCTTACACAGAAATGGACGCGGGATATTTGCCGGAATGCTTATAAAAATTCGGTGCTGGGATTGGTCGGTAATGAAGATGTCGGCCAGATGTCTGCCTGGTATGTGTTGGCGGCTAGTGGATTACATCCTGTTTGTCCGGGCGATCAGCGGTATGAACTGACGAGTCCGGTGTTTGAGAAGGTTGTCTTCAATCTGGACCCGGACTATGCTGAGGGAAAGACTTTCGTGATTGAAGCTCACAATAATAGCCCTGAAAATATATATATCCAGCAGGCAACTCTAAATGGAAAGCCTTACGATAAATGTTATCTGATGCATGCCGACCTGATGAAGGGAGGAACTTTGGTATTGCAGATGGGAGCAAAGCCTTCGGATTGGGGGAAATAGATGATCCATCGTTTCACCATTCGATGGGTATAAAGCGTAGATAAAACAAAAGCGGTAGACACAGTCTGCCGCTTTTGTTTTATCTGCATTCTTCAATATGACGATTAATTTTCGTCAGCAAACATCGGGTCCCAGGCCGGAAGACGGGTCGGTGTTTGTTTGAGGACGTCTTTTACTTTGTCGGTGATATATTTCTTATCGACTACCAGACGGAACATATATTCGTTGAACCATTCGTCGGTCATGATCAAATGTCCGTTGTTTGCACCCGGTCCCCAACTGTTTTCAACCATCCATTTTTTCGGTTGGCCGTTGCTGTCCAGGTCCACTGCCATTAAGGTCATGGCATGCGACGAACCGCTGGCAAATGTCTGGATGCGTTGTTTCTTATCCATACCGAAAGTGGTGCCCATCAGTGAGCCGTAATCGTAATAGTTCACGTCCAGCAGACCACGTTCACGATCGAAGAATTTACCCACGTCGCAAGAGAAGTACATCATGGTGCTGTCTTTGATAGAGGCGATAGCCATTTCCTTGATGTCCTCTATCGGCAGGTTAACGTATGTCCAGTTCTTGCCGTCATAACGGTGGCGGTCGAAGTCGATTTCATATAACTTATAGTATTCGCGGCTTGGATCGTTCATCAACATGACATAATTGTTTGTCAGGTCTTTGCCGATATATTCATCGAAGAATGACTGGGGCGTGTATTCTTTCGTTTCAACCGGATTGCCTTTGGCGTCTTTGCGTGTCCAGGTAAATTTCGTAGGCGGTTCACCCAGGTTGAGGACCAGCATCCGGTAAATAGTTCCCAGCATTTCGGTTTTATTCTTTTCCAGTGCGGCTACTTTAGCCCCTTTGGCTGACTGGTCGCGTAGTTGCAGGCCAAATTCTTTCAGTTTGAGACCGATCAGGTTTGCCATTCTTCCGGTACTCTCGCTACTGTTGGTTTCTACCATTACGTCGGAGGGAACAACGCCGTATTTTCCCAGGATATCGGATATTCCGGTAAACTGTCCTCCGTCGCTGAGCGGATTTTTAAATAACCATTCCACCATCTTGTCATCCATCGGTTTTTCCCGGGTATCGATGATGCCTTGCAGGAAAAGGTTTGCTTTTTCAAGTTGGTCCCAGAAGAAAGAATAGTTTTGTGAGAACTGGAAATCTCCCATATCATATTTAGCGATTGCCTGTGCACGGAATACATTCAGTCCGGTAAACAACCAGCAACGTCCGGAAGATTTCTGGTTGGTGATGCCTTTACCGTTTACTTTATGAGAAAAGTAAGTGTCGAAATTGTTTTTGCTTTCAGCGTTTACAGCCAGTTTGTTGATGTCGTTATTACTGATCGCATTATGAATTGCTTTATCAGTCGGTGTTCCTTTGTAAGATTGTTTGATCTGTTGCAGCATCTCCGCGGAAATACCTCCGTCGGCTTGCTGTCCGTAGGCGGATAACGCGATACCCAAGGCCAGGGTGGTTATCCATAGGTTGTTTCGTTTCATGATATAGTTCGTTTATGTTATGTATTTAATCTGTTGCAAAGATAAGGGATACAAATTGGAATGGCTAAAATATGGGAAAAGAAAAATAACATCTGCTTTTTCTGATAACTTTGATAAATTTTGTTGTTTTTGAATGTTTGTTTGAAAATAATATTACCAATGCTGTAGAATGTCATATTTTGGTAGTGTCGGAATTTGATACACTAATATCTGCTATAATCGTTTACTTAAGTAGTCGGTTTGTATAGTTCGATCCCTGTTTATTGTGATAGTTTTTGCAACGAGTGTTAATTTTAAAATATATATTAAAGAAATAAGTGTTTTTATCAAAATTAGTATTTATATTTGATGGATGTCTTGAAAAACAAAATATTAATACTTAAATGTAATACTATGAAAGCAAGTTATTTGGTAGGAGGAATTACATTGTTAGCAACAATGACCCTCAATTTTAATCACATTGCTAATAATTATGGTCTGGATGGTCTAAATTCTTTGCATCAGTTAATTTGGGCGCAAAGTTCGAGTGGAGGTGGTAGTTCATCTTCTGGTGGAGGTGGATCTTCTTCAGGAGGAGGTAGCTCTTCTTCTAGTGGAGGTGGCTCATCTTCTGACCAGGATAAGGCTGAGTCGAAAATCAAAAAAACGCGAGATACCGAAGAAGGTCGAGATTGCCTGGATGGAGTATATGATGATGTTAAAATCTTTAGAGTCACAACTGTGACGTGTGAAGGTAGGGGACAGACTTCATGCACTCCTTCTACATCAACGGCAAATGTCCATGAAAAACGACCTTGTATACATAAATAATAATAAAAGAGGCTGTATCAAAAGTCACTTGCTTGTTATCCTTCACTTGCCTTGGGGGCATATATCGCTTTAATGTACAATTATTAGTGTGAGTTGGTGGATTTTCACTATGACCAAACTGACTTTTGGGGGTACTTTTTAACAAGGCACAGCCTCTTATTATACTTTTATAGGAAATGATTAAATCTTCTTTTTTTAATTATTCAATTCTCATCTTTTCTTTGTTTATTATTAGTTGCTGTAAAGCTGAAATAAAGCAGAATGATTCTGACTCAGTATATATAACTTTCAATGATAAAGAAAAGATTGATTTGGATGAAAGGTATGCGACTTTTATTGACACTATTAGATTGGAAACAAATGATAATTCCTTACTTAGGTATATAGATCGTATCTGTGTTGATGAGGACATGTACTTCATTTTTGACGGGTCTTTATCTAAAATTGTCATTTTTGATAAAGAAGGAAACTATGTAAACCAAATAAGTAAAATAGGCCAAGGTCCGGGAGAATATGCCCAACTATCCGATTTTTATGTCGATACGAAAGAAAAACAAATCGTATTGCTTTGTAATCGACCTGAAAAAATAATGTTCTTTAATTATGAAGGTAAATTTGTGAAGGAAAAATATTTTAACATATTATATAGGAATATAGCTTCAGATAGCGAGTATATATATGTAGATAATCCATTTCATCCGGAATTAGAAAACTCACAAGTAATAGTTTTAAATAAGAAAGGAAATGTTGTTTCTTATCAGTTACCATTATTGCCGGATCCGGGTATAAATTTGATGGCACCAGGAAATTGCTTTACAAAAAATTCATATATTCACTATGTTCGACGTTTTGATAATTCGATATATGAAATTAAAAATGGGATTGTCCGTCAGAAATATAATATAGATTTTAAGCAACACAATCTTCCAGAAAATATATTTGATGAGATTGAAACCCCCGATCAATTACATGAATTAGCACAGGAGAAGAGATATATCTATTGTTTATTTGATATATCAGATGGTGAAAAATATATGCTTATAAATACAAATATTGGAATTTATCTTATTGATAAGGAAATGAGTGAGATACAGAAAATAGATTATATTAAAAACCCACTTCTTCCTACAGATACAAAACATAATTTTCCCCTTGATAATACTAATGGAATTTTCGCGTGTGTTTACTCTTCATATATGTTTGATACACAAAAAGAATGGATACTTAATGGCAAGTCTAAGTTGAATGAAGAGCAACGGAAATTCGTGTTGAGTGTAAAAGAGGAAGATAATCCAATGCTGTTTTTATATCAATTGAAATGAAAAAAAATATTTATATATGTATCAGTGTTTTGAATATTGTAATAGCTTTTTTATTAGGTTATTTTATTCAAAGATCAATATTTAGAGATAACACATCACGTTTTGACGATTATGATGGTTTATTGGATCAGGTCATGGATGATCAGATTTTATCCTATAAGAATGAAACCCTATGTATCAATGATAATGGATTTATTTCAGGAGAAAATATTCAAGAAATTCCAATAGGCGATTTGAATATATCTACACATACATTGATACTTCGCTATTCTATGTCAAATTGTACAGATTGCATTAAGTATATTTTGGATGTTATGAAAAATAACACTCATTTGCTTAATGCTGTTGATGTTAATATCTTTGGGAATTTTCAATATGCAAGAGATGCTTATGTATATAAAAAAGTAAATAATTTGTCTTTTAATGTATATTGTGTAAAAGACTCTATTTTGCCTCTTGATGAGATAAATACTCCTTATCTTTTTCTTTTAAATAAAGACCATAAAGTTTCTCATGTGTTTATACCTCGGAAAGAAATGCATCAGAGCACATTAAATTATTTGAATGTGATAAATGAATTTGCAAAAATGAAATCTAATGATTAATACGGGTAAAAATATACTATTAACTTCGCCTTTTCAATATTGTCTTTTGATTATTCTCACTGTATTGGTTTATTATCCAATTGTTTATAATGATTTTATTTTTTTATGGGACGATCAATGGCAAGTGTTCTGTGCTACAACAGAAGACGGATTTAATTGGAATAATATGAAAGCGATATTTATGAATCCTTTTCATAGCCAATATTTTCCGGTGAATCAATTCTTTTATATGTTGATTTTTTCAATCACAGATAATTATAATCCTTTGGTATTTCATCTTTTTTCTTTATTTGTACATATAATTAATGTATTACTTGTTTATATGTTGTTTATTCGCTTTTTTCGTTTGAGTGGCCGGATACGAAAAGAAAGGATGAATATTATTGCATTTATAACTGCTTTGTTGTTCGCTGTTCATCCCTTAAATGTAGAATCTGTTGCTTGGATTAGCGCGTCTAAGATTTTGATTTATGTTGTGTTCTATTTACTTGGTTTGTACAGCTATACAATATATATCGAAAAGAAAAAACTGATATTTTATTGTTTTACTTTATTATTTTTTCTATTGTCCTTTGGTGGGAAAGAACAAGCAGTTGTTTTTCCTATATCTTTATTCTTAATAGACTGGTTACTAAATAGAAATTTTAAGGAATCGGATCTTTGGATTGAAAAATCTCCTTTTATTTTAGTGGCTATTTTATTGGGGGTGATAACACTGTATGTTTCATATGGTGGATTCTCTTTAGGTAGTAAGGATTATTCAATGTGGGAGCGTATTGTTTTTTGTTGTTATAGTTTTTTTGAGTATTTGTTCAAGTGGCTTTTTCCTGTAAAGTTATTATATTTATACCCATTTCCTTTTTTGCCCGGTGAAACAATGCCTATGTGGCTTTATATCTATCCTATATTTTTTATTGTTATTATTGTTTCATTTCGTAAGTTATTGGTAAGCCATTGGTCACTAATCTTTGGATTGCTATTTTTTGTAATTAATATTTTTATGACTTTGCATATTATACCAATGCCACGTTTTGCTATTGTTGCAGATAGATATATTTATCTTTCATCTGTAGGTCTGTCTTTTATTATGGCATTTTATTTAGTTGAAATATATTATAAATTGAAAAATAAGTTTATAATCTGTTTTGTGTTTAGTGTATATATAGTTTGTTTGGGTGTTTATGCAAATTCCCGAACAAGAGTTTGGTATGACTCTGATACATTGAAAAAAGATGTTCGGGAATTTTTGGAAAATAGAAGAAAACAGTCCAATACTTTATCCTCCACTGAAATAGGTCTCTGGAATAAAAATTTAAGTTAATCTAAATGAATGCGAGAAGTAAATACAAATCAAGGCTTTATATGCTGACGGGAATTTTACTGTTTTCCATATTAATACGTGTTTTTGTTGGTCAGCCTTGCTTTATTCCTTCTTCCAGTATGGAAAATACTATTTACGAAGGAGATTATGTATGGATGTCTAAATTATCGTATGGCGCAATACTCCCTAAATGTTTTGCAGATATTCCTTTACTGAATATTTTTACATGGAATAATTTTTTGAGAGAAGTAGATGAAAAAAATGATTGGGGATATCATCGAATGGTAGGATTAAAAAGACCTTCTATATACGATATTGCTGTTTTTAACTCGGATAGTAATCCCAGGTTATTAATTGTAAAACGAATAGTTGGACTTCCTGGAGACACGGTTGCTATTGTAAATGGTAATCTCCAAGTAAATGGACAATTTTTGAAACAACCTCCCAAAGTAAAAAGAACTAAATATGATGAACCTGTTAGTTTTCCTCACAATACATTATGGACTAATCATAATTATGGACCTATAGTGATACCTTCAGCAGGAGTAAAAATAAATTTGGATAAGGACAATTATTCATGGGTAAAATGGGTTGCAGAAAGAGAAGGAAATCTAATTTTTTTTGATGGTAATTGTTTCTATTGTAATGGCGAAAAGGTCAGTTGTTATCAATATAAAGAAAATTATTATTTTGTTTTAGGTGACAATCGAAAGAATTCTTTAGATAGTCGTTATAATGGTTTTGTATCGGAGTCTAATTTGGAAGGTACAATAAATTATATTCTGTTTTCAGTAGATAGAGAAGCTTTTCTAGGATTTAGTTTTAGAATTGGGCGATTATTAAAAAAAATACAATAATGAAGAGGTTTTGTTATTTTGAACTAATGGTTCTAACCTTATTAGTTCTACAATCGATAAATGGATAGACTATATGTAGGTGGATACTGTTTGGTGTGAATTATTTTCATGTGTTGTTGAATAAAATTCACCTGTTGCTTAATAATGTTCAATATTATTTGTATATTTGCTCAAATAAGTTATTTAAAGAGCAATAATATGAAACAGGTAAAATTATTATTCAGCATTATCTTCTCTTTTATTACCGTTGTTTGTTTCGGGCAGTTGATGCCGCTGGCCGATGAGGCGGTAACCCTGAATACTCAAAACGGAGCCATTCATGGAAAAATACTTCTTCCCCCGGGAATGAAATCTTCTCCTGTAGTCTTGTTGATTGCCGGATCAGGACCGACCGATATGGATGGTAATTCTGCGATCGGACAGATGACGAATAATTCTTTAAAGTATCTGGCCGAAGATCTGGCAGAGCAGGGCATAGCTTCTTTACGTTTCGATAAACGGGGAATAGCATCCAGTGCACCGGCAGGAAAGAAAGAGTCTGACCTACGTTTTGAGGATTATGTCAACGATGTGAAAGGCTGGATCGATTATCTGGGAAAGGATTCACGTTTTACCGGTATTACGGTGATCGGCCATAGTGAAGGTTCGTTGATCGGGATGCTGGCATGCCGTAATAATCCGAAAGTAAAGGCTTTTGTTTCTTTGGCTGGGGCGGGAAGACCGGCTTATGAGATAATAGAAAAACAGCTTTCGTCCCAACCTGAATCTGTCAGGAATATGGTCGCTTCTATCAATGATTCGTTGAAGCAGGGTAAATTAGTCCCGAATGTACCGTTCGGTATGGAGGCTTTGTTCAGGCAATCGGTCCAACCCTATATGATATCATGGTATAAATATAATCCCCAACAGGTAATAAAGGAGTTGAAAATTCCAGTGTTGATCGTACAAGGGAAAAATGATATACAGGTTCTGGTGGAAGATGCGGAGTTGTTGAAGAAAGCGGCTCCTTCTGCAACACTTCTTTTGATAGAAAAGATGAATCATGTACTGAAAGATTGTGATACGACTGATCCTCAAAAACAGATGGGGGTGTATGCAAATCCTTCTTTACCGGTTAATGCCACTTTGATTTCGTCGCTGAGTTCGTTTATTAAAGAGAAAAAGTGATTATGGGAGAAGTCAGAAAACGTTTGCCGTTGCAGTGTCCTGCCTGTGATTCCCCTCTGAGAGTGGGGAGGTTGTTTTGCGGGCAATGCGACACGGAGGTTTGCGGAAACTTTGAACTGCCTCTTTTGGCACGGTTGACCGAGAAAGAACAACAGTTTATCGTTGATTTTATTAAGTCAAGCGGAAGCCTGAAAGACATGGCGAAGAGTATGGGGGTGAGTTATCCTACCGTCAGGAATGTACTGGATGATCTGATTGATAAATTAAATAAGATAGAGTAGTTATGAAAAAACAGTGGTTAAATTTTCTTGTTAATCCGTTTGAATGGATTGCCGGAGGACAAGCGTTAGGGTGGGGATTATTAGGAATGGTAGTTTCTACAGTTATATGTTATCTTTCCGGCTGGCATTATCACGGATTGTTACATTTTGGTCCGGCACCTAATCCGGCCTGGTGGTGTTATGCGGTGGAACATTTGGTTGTCTGGATAGTCCCGGCTGTGTTGTTTTATCTGGGTGGATTGATTCTGTCACGTTCACGGATAAGGGTGATCGATGTCTTGGGGACTGTTGCTTTTGCCCAGTTACCTTTTATCTTTATGAATTTATTCAATATGCTGCCTCCGATGCAAAACCTGGCGAAGATCGATATGAATGTGCCGCCGATGGAGCTAATGGCTCAACCCGGTTTCCTGGTCGGGATATGGCTGTCGTTGATCGGTATGATATTTTTGGTGTGGGCATTGGTATGGATGTTCAAGGCTTTGAAAGTGTCCTGTAATCTGAAAGGATATCCGTTAGGTATTCTTTATTGTGTGGCTGTGTTTGGCGGAGATATTCTTTGCCGGTATCTGATTGGTTTATGTTATTAATATATTGCAGACACGGACTTTACGGTTCTTGTATAAAGAGTTATCCGTAAATCCGCGTCTGTATTATAATTAATGTATAGAATACTTATTTCTTAGCCAGGAACTTTTTGCTTAACCATTTTCTTACCGGTTCGTCATATAGTTTCAGGCACAGATAAGCCACAACTATATTTAAGGTAAGAACACCCAGAACCATTTGCCAGGTTTCTCCGAGAGTGAAAAGCTGCTTGTCGATCAACCAGGCATAGAACAGGTACATGAACGGATAGTGTATGATATAAAGCGGGAAAGAGATATCCCCTAAAAATTTACAAATCTTCGTAGACTTTATATCCGTAGTCGTTCCCGATGCTCCCAACCAAATAAGGATAGGGAAAACGATGATGATACAAAACGATTCGTAAAGTCCGTTTATGCAAATCGGGTCGGTTCCTTCCAGATAAGGAACTGAGAACAATCCCAGTAATATAATTGAACAAATCCAAAAAGCGCCTCTAATCTTTATGGGTTTGAAGTTACGGGATAAGAGCATACCCATGGAGAAAGGGAAAAGCATTCGTAACAATCCGCCGATAAAGTTCACGCCATCCAGTGTCCAACCCACTCCGATATTACCGTATCCGGAAACATTGAGGGAAGCGAACGCAGCCAGTGCCACACCCATCAAAAAGACGACTACAGTCAATGCTTTGGTGGATAATCGGCGAATAAACAAGGCATAAAGAATATTACCGATATACTCGAAGAATAATGACCAGCTGGGACCGTTCAACGGAAACATTTCGCCATTCCCTCTGACATCGTAACTGGCTCCCGGTATGGCGGGTATGAAAAACAGGGAGCAAAGTAAAGATAACATAACTGTGGAGATAGCCACATGTGTTCCGTCCCATTTTACACTGCCTTGAATAAGGAAAGTGATAAGACCCAGAACCGCTCCCATGATAACCATCGGATGCAGACGGATTAAACGGCGTTTAAAGAAATCTTTCAGGGTTAAACTCTTTGCCCAACGGTCGTCGTAAGCATAGCCGATAACGAAACCGGATAGGATAAAAAAGAAATCCACAGCCAGATAGCCATGGTTGATACCTCCGATGGTATCGCTGCCTCCGGCAAAAGCGTAGCCTTCGTACACATGATACCATACGACTAAAAGGGCCGCAACCCCTCTTAATCCGTCAAGAAGGTCGTAATGAGGTTTAGTGTCTGTAAATGCAGCGGAAGAAATGTTTTGCATGATAAAATTTATAATTTAGATTATTATTGTAAGCTGTTGCCTATGACGCCCCAAAATTAGAGAACTTCTGTTTCCTAACATTTGTCCTACGTCAAATTTTGCCGGGGAAAGATTATTTCTGAGCTCTGAGACGGCTGAGCGTCGACAGCGTTATTCCCAGATATGAAGCGATATATCCCAGTTGTGCCCGCTGGCAAACCAGAGGAAACTGCTGTTTAAATTCTTCGTATCTATCTTTGGCTGATAATGTAAGGTGTTCTTTATGTGAACGGTGCAATCGTCTGTATTCGTTTTGATGAATGACTCTTC
Organism: Parabacteroides sp. AF17-3; assembly: GCF_003635445.1. Classification (NCBI taxonomy): domain Bacteria; kingdom Pseudomonadati; phylum Bacteroidota; class Bacteroidia; order Bacteroidales; family Tannerellaceae; genus Parabacteroides; species Parabacteroides sp. AF17-3. The sequence continues at coordinate 80,256 of NZ_QTMM01000023.1, forward strand.
CCCAATTGGCTAATTCAATATTTGTCTCAAACAGCCGTAATAATTCGGTCAGTGATATTCTATAGGCAACAACGTCTTCAAGTGTTTCCACAAATTCTTCACTGGGTTTGTTATAGTATAATTCGTCCATGCTGAATACAATTCCCCCCTCGTCAGAAAAGGAGGTCGTTATTTCTTCCCCGTTTACCAGCCAGAAAGAGCGGGTCATTCCTTTCTCTATGAAATAGGCTGATTTGCAAAACATATCTGCCTTTATCAACTGATATTTTTTAGGGAAATGGCATAAAGTCACATTTTCTTTCAATATTCGTATCGTATCATCAGAAATGGGGTACGAAGAGTTTATCTTTTCTATAACATTCATCATAAGGCAAATCCTAAATTGCTTTCCTTCATATGCAAAAGTAAGAGGAAAACACCGAAAACGTGAATAAAATCGGAAGAATAATGCAAAACTACAGAAGTAATCTGCGGAGTGCCGGAATATCTTCTGCTATGTAATCCGCTCCGGCTTCCGATAGTTCTTTGTAATCTCCGAATCCGTATAAAACGCCGATAGAATCTATACCTGTGTTTTTGGCACCGATGATATCGTGTTTCCTGTCGCCGATCATGACGACTGAATCTCGGTTCGTTATATTGTTTTCCTCTAATATATAGTTGATTACATCCGTTTTGGTATGAAGCGAACCATCCAGGCCACTTCCTGCGACGAAAGAAAAATAACTGCTTAATTCAAAATAATCCAGAATGCGTCTGGCGAATATTTCCGGTTTGGATGTGGCCAGTATGACGGTTTTGCCGTTTTGTCGGACTTGTGCCAGTAATTCTTTAATTCCCGGATATAACTCATTTTCCAGAATACCCTTGACAGCATACCTTTCTCTGTATTTGGCAACGGCGATGGTTGCCTGTTCATCGGTAAAATTGTAAAAGTCTTTGAATGAATCCATCAAAGGAGGACCGATGAACGGTGATAATTCGCGTAAATCGTTTACCTGAATGCCAAAATGGTTCAGTGCATATTCAACGCAACGGGTAATCCCGCTTTCCGAATCGGTAATTGTACCGTCGAGGTCAAAAAGGAGGTATTTGTATTGTTTCATTTGTTATCATATTTGAATGTTACTTTTCTCTTGATAGAAAAGTAACCAAAAGATCAAGGCTACATCTGCCTCGCGACTCAGCCTCCTGCGTTCGCTGTCGTCTGTGAACTCGCTTCGCTCAAACAGCACAGCCTCCGGGCGCTCACTCCGGATGCTTCGCTTTACGCTCACCAGATGAGGCCTTTCAGAGGAAGCGGAGCTTCCTTTTAGGGTTGCCGATTCCGACCTTCTATAACAGACTGATACCTATTAACAGACAGTATTGGCAATCCTAAAAGAACGCTTTGCGTTCTTGTCAAGGCCTAAGCGGGTGAACGTCCGCGAAGGGGAAAGACGAAGCGTTCGGAGCATCTGCTGTTTGAGCGTAGCGAGTTCAGAGGCGACAGCGTAGTCTTTCACCGTAGCAGTGAAGCCGGTTAAGCCTTGATCTTTTGGCTACTTTTCCATCAAGGGAAAAGTAGGTTCAATTATTTCTTGGAAGCCCAAACCAATCCGTCCTGCCGGATATGCCATACATTACCGTCTGTTCCGGGCAATGTGATTTCATACATGGAAGGCGTATTGAACAGTTTGATCTGTTTGGCCTGTTCTGCCGGGCATAATTCTTCCGGTTTGAGGGCGGCTACAGATGGTGCATATTCGCCGAAGGTAGCAGCATATTCGTTCTGACGGTAATACAGGTTACGCAGAAGCCATTTAACTTCATCATTCGGGTCTGTTACGAATGGTGTTTCGCCGGTTCCGGCCACTTTATCGGATATCTGTACGAATCCCCAGTATTCCGGCATATGAATATTGATTACCCCTGTCGGAGCCCATACCCAGTTGTATTCACGAATCTTATCTTCGCCTTTGATAGGGACTTTTACGTATTTTCCGTCCTGTATATCCGTTGTCCATTCCACACGTGAGAAGTTCGTACGGATATGTTCGCCGGGTACAGGTTTTTCTTTTCCTCTTGCCACCTGATAGATGGAAGACCAAGGGATGAAAACTTCCACGCTCCATGATTTGTCTGTATCTTTCGGGTTGTTCAAAGTCCCGTCTACATGAACGGCCGATTTCATACCGGCAAACTCCCAGTTGTTCAGGACTTGCGGATTATCCCGGTAAGGTTTGCTCAGATACAGATCCCATTCCGTACCCAGTGAGTTTACTTCATATTCCAGATAGTTATGCGTATCGTTTGTCGGATTGAGGAATATTTCAAAATCGTTATCCTGGTAGATTACGGCATCGTGTTCCGTGATGGTGCCCCATACATGCGGTTCTTCCATCAGAACGGCGAAGTACATACCGTTATCATCATAAGTCATTTTTGCCCGTGTTTGCAGAAGTGGTTTAGGACGTTTGTCTCCTTCGATATCGACAAAGTCGGTAGTCCAGGGAATCGCATCCCATTCTTCGGGAGAGAGTTTGCCGTCTATCTTGATCGGAGCCGGAGCCTTGTAACATACATACGTCGGAGGATTGTAAGCAGCCTGCGGCGTGTAAGTGATCTCTTTCCCTTTCTCCTGTGGCGCTTCTGCACAAGAAAGGAGTAACAATGCTGCGATTGGCGCAGTTAAAACTGTTTTCTTCATTTGTTGTTTAATTTAGTATGTTTATTCTGATTTATTCTGATTTTCAGTTGATTCCTGTATCATTTCCACCGCTGCTCCCAACCATGTATCGATATCATCCGGATAATGTTGGGCGGAACGTGTATCACTGCGTTTATGCCCCAGGCGTACGACGACGGCATTCAGTTCCGGAATGGCAAAAACATATTGGCCGAGAATTCCCCGCATATAAGGAATTTCCATGCCTTTATAGGTAAGATGCCAGAACTGGAAACCGTAACAGTGGTTTGTCTCATTATACTCTTTGAAGGTCAGGCTGGTGTCGGGTGTTGTCGCTTCCGTTATATAGGATTCGGAAACCAGTTGCCTGCCGTTCCAGCTGCCTTTGTTTAAGATTAGTTGTCCGAAACGGGCGAAGTCGCGGGCATTACTGTTGAAACAGCAATATGCTTTTTCGATACCCTCTTTTTTATCCAGGCTCCAGAGCGCATCTTCTTCCGCATTCATTGGAGTCCATAATTTTCTTGAAACGTACGAACTGATGTTTTCTCCGGTCGCTTTTTCTACAATGAGGGAAAGTAGTTGTGTCACCCCGCTCTGGTAGATAAAGTTAACGCCCGGCTCTTCCGTTTCTTTCATGCCTAAAGCGATCTTTTCCAGGTCATCCCCGTAATACAATTTCGTGGTAGGCGAGAAAGGGGAGGAGTAGGCTTCGTCGAAATCCACACCGGCACTCATTGTCAGCAGATGACGGAGGGTCAGCACTTTTCCATTGTATCCCTGAAATTCCGGATAGAAATCGCTGACCGGTTGATCTACGTTTTTGATGAATCCGTCGTCAATAGCACATCCTATAGCTAGCGAAACAATGCTTTTGGCCATGGAAAACGAGTTACTGTGCGATTTAGGGGAATAATCTTCCCAGTATTGTTCGAAAAGTAAAGAACTGTCTTTGATAATGACAAAAGCGACCGTTCCCAGTTCATCAAATACCGGCAGGTATTTTTCGGGGATGGAGAGTTTGTTGTAGTCCTCAGACTGTATCCATGCTTGTGGAGCTCCTGCTTCTATGGTCCGGTTTTCAAAGATCGGATACTGGTCGATCTTCGGGAGCAGATGAATCAGCGCACGACGCAGATAATAATTGGAGGGCAATACCAGATAGCCTCCGATACAACATAGAGCCAGCAGTATTGCCCAACCTGTTTTTTTCATTTATTCCGAATCTTCTTTATACCAGCTTGAATACATGTGGTAGTTTTTAGCAATCTTCTGATTTATCTCTTTCGCCTGTTCCGGGTCTACTTTCTTTACGAACTTAGCCGGTACGCCGGCATAGATACTGCCCGGTTCGACAATCGTCTTGCTCAGTACGACTGAACCGGCAGCTACGATCGCTCCTTCACCGATCACGGCATGATCGAGGACAACCGATCCCATTCCGATCAGGGCGCCGTTGCATATCTTAGCTCCGTGTATGGTAACGTTGTGTCCCACCGAAACGTCATCGCCAATCTCTATGGTTGACTTTTCATATAATGTATGCAGTACGGAACCATCCTGTATGTTGACACCGTTTCCGATGCGGATCGAGTTTACGTCACCGCGGAGGACAGTCCCGAACCAGATGCTGCAACCGTCTCCAATTTCGACATCGCCGATAATTGCGGCGTTGTCTGCTAAAAATGTGTCTTTACCGATCTTCGGGGTAAAACCTCTTACTGATTTTATTATTGCCATGTTTATATAATTGTAATTCTTCAGATTTCTGCTGTTTTCTCTTTTAACCAGGCTTTTTCATCTTCATTCAGATGAGGGCTTAACAAGTCGTATACCATTTGGTGGTATTTGTTGATCCATGCGTGTTCTCTCACTGACAACATGGGGACAACAATCAGTTTGGTGTCGATGTAGCATAAAGTCAGTGTGTCGAATCCGTAAAATTTGCCATATTCCGTTTCACTGTCTTCGCGGACCAGAACCATATTCTCTGTCCGAATACCATATTCGCCTGTCCGGTACATGGCAGGTTCATCACTGATTACCATGCCGGGTTTCAGTGGGACGGGGTTTGCTTCCATACGGATACTCTGCGGGCCTTCGTGTACATTCAGGCAATGACCGATTCCGTGTCCCGTTCCGTGCAGGTAATTAATACCTGCGTCCCATAATGCTTTGCGGGCCAGGATATCCAACTGAACACCTTTTGCTCCGGCCGGGAATTTGCATTTGGCAATCCCGATCGTGCCTTTCAGCACACGGGTAAAATCTTTTTTCATCTGTTCGGTCGGTTCACCCAGGGCTATTGTACGGGTGATGTCGGTCGTTCCGTCCAGATACTGGGCACCGGAGTCCATCAGAAGCATACTGTCTGCTTTTATTTCCACATCGGTCTCGGGCGTGGCGGCATAATGCACGATGGCTCCGTGGGCGGCGTATCCGCAGATGGTCTCAAAACTATCCATGATGTATTGCGGCTGTTCTGCACGTAAAGCCGTCAGCATGGCTGATGCGCTGAGTTCTGTTACTTTTTCTCCTGCAGCTAATTTCTTTTCCAGCCAGATGTAGAAACGGGTCAGGGCAATACCGTCTTTTATCACAGCATTGCGGAATCCTTTTATTTCTGTTTCGTTCTTGATACTTTTCAGGTGGTTGGCGGGAGTGATGCCTTCGATGATCGTGCAACCTTTGGGAAGGGCGTTGTACAATGATATATTTGTTTTTGCCGGGTCGATGAATACGCGGCTGTTTTCCGGAAGCCGGGACAGGTATTTCTGTATCATCGTGTAGTCGGCCAGTATAACCCCCTCTTTTTTCAGGTTTTCAGCAGACTCTGCCGTTATCTTTTTAGGATCGATAAAAAGCACACTTTCATCTTCCGAGACAAACGCATAACTGATTACCACCGGATTGTAAGCGACGTCTGTTCCGCGTATGTTAAATGTCCAGGCCACTTCGTCAAGAGCAGCGAGGATCAAGCTGTCGGCTCCTTCCTTGCGAAGCCTGTTATTTAATTCATCCAGTTTTTCGCGGACGGATTTTCCACTTAACTCGACAGGCATTTCAAACAGCGGATTACCTGGGATGGCAGGTCGGTCTTTCCAGACCAGATCGATCAGATCGCAGGATGTTTCCAGTTTGATCTCTTTCCGGCGCAGGGCCTTTTCAAGTATTGCCGTTTCAGCTACGCTGTATGTCTGTCCGTCGGTTCCGACGGTTTGTCCGCTTTCCAGTTCATGAAGCAGAAACTCCTGGATTGTCGGAGTTTCCGGCAAAGCCATTTTATATAGTTCGATACCTGAACCTTCCAGTTGGATACCGGCCTGCAGGAAATACCGAGAGTCTGTCCATAACCCGGCTTTATCGGCTGTTACGACCACTGTTCCGGCAGAACCGTCAAAACCGGATATCCATTCGCGTGATTTCCAACGGTTGGCAGGGTATTCGCTCAGATGCGGGTCTGAACTGGGGATGATGTAAGCATCTATATTCTTTTCTTTCATTGCCTCTCTAAGCGCGGCAATACGTTCCGGAATGTTTGTTTTCATCGCATTATTGTTTAGTCAACGTTACTATTCGCAAAGTTAAGAAAATATCGGGAAAACCATTTTCTTCACCTGGAAAATACCGGAACATTGTGATCCTGTTTAAATATCATCGTTATGTCTGTCTGAATTTTTGCCGATGAAATTGTTTGCCGATAATTATGGGCAAACTTGTCGACAATTGTAGGTAATCTTATCGATAATTATGCGCAAGCTTGCCGATAGTTATCAACAAACAAAAATGTAACGGAAAAAAATTGAAACGATAAGAAGGATTGTGTCTGTGGTAAGTATAATTTAGACATATGAAGTAGGGGTTTTTTATTGATGGAATGTCTTAAATATACCAGGATGTCATTAAAACAGGCAACTTCGGTAAGCTAATACGGAAAAGTGCGGGTCGCATTCGTTTAAAGCTGGAAACGTTGAAGATTTTAAATAAAAAAGAATATATTTGTTGGACTTTACTTAATCGGATGATCATGAAAAGAATGTTGTTTGTTTTGAGTGTAGTGGCTCTGCTTTGCATGAGTTCATGTTCTTCTTACTATTATTCAGTATTGGAGTCGAATGATGCAGTCGGAGAGAAAAATGACGATAAAGATTTTGTCATAGAAAATGACAGTGTGTGCATATCTTACTGTTTTTATGGTGAAGATGCGCCTATATCTATCACGGTATATAATAAGATGGATGAGCCTCTGTTTGTTGACTGGCAACGTTCTGCATTGATCATTGACGACGTTGCAACCAGCTATTACCAGGAGAATGCCCCGATACAGGGACAAACCGAATCTTCTTCATATGGTGACAGTTTCAGTTGGAGCAGAAGATATAGTTCGACAGACGCTTATTCTAGCGGCTCATTTGCCGGTCAGATAGCTTTGCCTAAAGGTGTCAGTTTTATTCCTCCCAGGTCAAAGGTGGAATCTACTCCTTTGAGGCTTACGAATTTTCCGTTCGACCGTATACCCAAAGGGGCATATACGACACAGAAATTTGCCAAGTCCAATTCAGATGTGGTAAATGTGAAAGTGAAGAAGTTTACGGAGGATGATAGTCCTTTGTCTTTCAGGAGTTATCTGAGTTTATATACGGCTAATCCGGAGAACGGAGGGAAAAACTATTCTTCTTATGAAAGTAGTTTCTATGTTGCACAGCTGATCAAGACGGGGAATGTGCCGCCAGCTTCTTTTGATGCCGGGAAAAAGCAGGCCGGAGACTTTTTCTATGTGCATAAGGTAAAAGGCGCTGATGCCGGAATTATCGTAGGTGCCGTAGCCATTGGTGCTGCCGGTATTGTAATAGAGTCGACGCTGACACCTGATCACTATTGATAGCGGTAGGAAATGAGGATAATATAAAAATGGAAGGTTATGAAGAAGTGGATGTTTTTGGTTTGTTTGTCCGGGATGTTGTTGAGTCTGAGTAGTTGTTCTTCTTATTACTATTCGACGCTTGCTTCTAATGACCGGTCGGGTCGTTATGATGTCAATAAAGATTTTGTGATCGATAACGATAGTGTGTGTATCATCTATAACTTTCATGGAGAGGATGGTCCGGTATTGGTGACGGTTCAAAACAAAATGGATGAACCTCTGTTTGTGGACTGGCAGCGTTCGGCTTTGATTGTTAACGGTAAGGCAACCAGCTATTATAAAGATGCCATTCCTGTCGAAGGGGTCACGGAGTCTTCTTCGTACGGAAGTTCGTATAACTGGGACCGGCAATATGGTTCGGTGAGTAGCCGTTCGCGTGGCAGTTTCTCCGGAGAGATACAGCTTCCGAAAGGAGTGGAGTTTATACCTCCTTGTGCTCAGATAGAATCCTCCAATCTTACATTAGATAAATTAGTATTTGATATAGTATCACGTGAAGATTTGACCGATCAGCCGTTTGAAAAGGCAAACGGTGGCCGGACAAACTTGAAGATGAAGACTTTCAGTGAGAGAAACAGTCCTTTACGTTTCAGAAGTTATCTGGCGCTTTTTACCGGGGGAGAAAACGGAGTGGAACGTCATTATTCTTATTATGAAACGTCTTTTTATTTGTCGGAGTTGATAAAAGCCGGAAATGTGGTCCCTTCCAGCTTTCAGGCCTGGAGAAATGAAGAAGGAAACTTTTTTTATAACTGCGATTATCGGAGCAGACGTACCGGATTGATCTGGGGATCTGTTGCTCTTGGTGTTGCCGGGCTTACTACTGTTATATTACTGGCAACGAAAACTCCTTCGCTTGATATGCCTCATTTTTAAATGACAATGAAGAATATTACAGATCTGAAAACCGTCCGTCTCAGCGACGACCAGAATGCAGTCGTGATTCTGGACCAGACCCGGTTACCGGCTGAAGAATGTTATTTGGAACTTACTTCGGCTGAGGATATCTGGGATGCAATTTATAAATTGAAAGTACGCGGGGCACCTGCGATCGGTGTTGCTGCGGCCTATGGTATATATGTTTGTAGCAGGCAGATCGAGGTCGGCTCATTCGATGAATTCTATACGGCGTTTCGTCAGGTTAAAGAATATCTGGCGGGATCGCGGCCTACGGCTGTCAATCTGGTCGCAGCTTTGAACCGGATGGAAAAGGTCGTATTGGAAAATGCTTCGGAAACAGTACCGGCTTTGGTTGAACTATTACATAAGGAATCACTGGCTATCCGTGAGGAAGATGCGGTTGCCTGCCGGCGTATCGGGGAACATTGCCTGTCATTGTTGCGTCCGGGGATGGGGATTTTGACCCATTGCAATGCAGGTCATCTGGCTGTATCTGAATATGGGACGGCATTGGCTCCGGTTTACCTGGGAGAAGAGAGAGGATATGGTTTTAAAGTTTTTGCCGATGAAACCCGCCCGCTGCTCCAGGGAGCTCGCCTGACGGCATACGAGTTGAACAGAGCCGGGGTGGATGTCACGCTTATTTGCGATAATATGGCTTCGTCTGTTATGCAGAAGGGTTGGGTACAGGCGGTCATTGTCGGTTGTGACAGGATCGCTGCCAATGGCGATATCGCTAATAAGATCGGGACTTCGGGCGTTGCTATACTTGCCCGGCATTATGGCATTCCTTTTTATGTTTTGGGACCTACTTCTACGATTGATATGCAATGTCCCGATGGTAAATCCATTGTTATTGAAGAGCGGGATCCTGCTGAAGTAACAGAAATGTGGTATATGCATCGTATGGCTCCGAAAGATGTAAAAATATTTAACCCGGCTTTTGATGTAACACCTAACGAATTAATTACTGCAATTATTACGGAAAAAGGAATTTTCAATCCGGCGAATGGAGGATTTGAGTCATAGTGGATAAATCGGTATGACACTAAGTGGGATAGCTGCATTTTCAGGGGCTCCAAAAGTCGTTATGCAGTTATCTACTTGCTTTGTATTCAATGTTTTGTGGTGTTTTGTTAAGTGATAGAAATAGAGTAGAAAAAGATATTGATTTTTTCTTGTATCCAAGGAAAAAGATTGTTTATCTAGAATTAGAAGACATGTAAGCCTGCAATTGAATTTAATAAAAGTAACCTATTTAAATGGTAGCATTTTAATCCGCTCTGTGTGGTCCGGATGAGGGTATTGTTGATAATTAAGCCTTGAAATTCTTCTTGTTTATAGTTCTGCCAGAACTATGTCCTTCGAATGCAAATGTACGGACTAAATTTATGAAAAACAAATCAATAAATATAAAAGTTTTCGTTTTGTCTGTTATTGTACGTGTTAAATTTTGTTGCGCGTGTATGTTTGCGTATTGCTAAAGATATTTTGTATCCAATTTTGGGAAATTCAGATTAAACCAACCCGCATTTATTAAAAAACACTCTAATATAATAGCTCTTATTATTTGCTTTGGGTGATATTCAGCATGTATAAGGAATAATTACCATAGTTCTGGCAGAACTCGATTCACCATGTAAAAAATTGAAAAACAGAATAGCCGGATAGAGTTTCTTCAATGTGAATATATTGTTAACCTATTAAAAAAATGTCTATGAGCGGATAAAGTTGAACCCCGGTTTTTGCAGTACAATGATACTGAAACAGAAAGTTATACCTAAACATCTAAAGTAATCAATTATGACAATTTATTTTAAACCCAAGAGATTTGTTACTAAGAATGTACCATCTCTTATGTTAAGTTGTTTGCTTATCTCCATTTTTTCTTGTTCTGATGATAAGACGAATGCAAATGGAAGCGGGCAACCCTATGATCCGAATACTCCGGTCAAGTTGGAAACATTTTATCCCGATTCGGGAGGGATGGCAACTAAGGTGATCATTAAAGGTACTAATTTCGGAACAGATCCGGAAGCTATAAAAGTATATTATAACACCAAAAAAGCGGCTGTTGTGCGTGCTGCCGGTGATATGCTTTATGTAATTACTCCGAGACAGCCCGGTGCAGAGTGTCAAATATCTGTTGCAATAGGAAAAGACTCCCTTACTTTTGAAAACACATTTTCCTATACAACGCAGACTACGGTTTCTACTATAGCCGGAAAACCGGTGGGAGGTGACGATGGACATGGTGAGATGATTGATGGAACATTGGCAGAGGCTTCTTTTGATCAACCCTGGTTCTTATGTGTGGATGCAGAGAAAAATATTTTTGTTAGTGAACGTCTTGGACATGCAGTTCGCCAAATTAATGAGGAAAAGAATGTTGTCAGTACGTTGGTCAAAGGTTCAGGTAATTGTCCGTATCCCAACGCTTCTGCAACGGATGCAGAAGGTAAAACCGTTTTTGTAGCCTTAGATCAGGGGTCTCAGGGATTGATCGAGTTTGATCCTGAAACTCAGTGGGCGCCTAAAAGAATTAAACCTAGGCCCAAAGAAGGAACCCCTGCCTTTACACTTGACTGGATGCATTCGGTTGCACCAAATGTAAACGACGGATTAATCTATACACGTGCCTATAATGGTCAACTTGTTCGCTTTGATCCGAGAACAAAATCTGCGGAACAACTGGATGAAGGATTATTAAGTAGCTCTGATAGCTTTGTTAGTTTTGATACTCTTGAGCCTGATATGTTGTATATCTGTTATTCTGCTAAACATTGTATATATAGCTATAACATCAAAACCAAAAAGCATGAACTCTACGCCGGTGTTCAGAATGAAACCGGATGGCAGGATGGAGAACGTGAAGATGCTTTATTTAATGATCCGAAACAAATCTGTTTTGATCAAGACGGAGTGATGTATGTCGCTGATGCCGGAAATCATGTTATACGAAAAATAACACGTGATGGTGTGGTTAGTACTGTTATTGGTATTGCCGGTGTAAAGGGGTATGTGGATGGTTCGCCGGAAGATGCCTTGTTTCAATATCCTACAGGAGTGGCTATCGACAAAGAAGGCACCATTTATGTCGGCGATGCAAGAAATAATTGTGTTCGTAAGTTGGCTATAGAATAATCTAATAAATTAAACAATTTTAAAATTGATGGTATGAAAAGACTCTTCATCATACAAATGTTGCTATGGTGTGCTCTGGTTGTGGTCGCACAGAAGCAAACATTTACGATACAAGGAACAATTATTGATCCGTCATTTAATAATGAACCGTTATCAGGAGTGAATGTATACCTGAAGGATCGTCCGGGTGTCGGTACGGCTTCGGATATAGACGGTAAATTTTTAATAAAGGCCAGTAAAGGCGATATGATTGTCTTTACTTATTTGGGATATGATAATTTTGAATACCAAGTCGCAAAGGAAGAAAAGAATTTGGTTGTAAAAATGGTAACTTCTTCGGTTCAGTTGGAGGAAGCTGTTGTTACTGCTATGGGTAATAAACAACGGAAAATCAGTGTGCTTAGTGCTGTTTCAACTGTTGATACAAAAGATTTGCAAGTACCGTCTACGTCGATCAATAATATGCTGGGAGGTAGAGTTGCCGGAGTAATTTCTTTACAAACGAGTGGAGAGCCCGGTAAAAATATATCGGAATTCTGGGTTCGCGGTATGAGTACTTTCGGTGCAAATAGTAGTGCTTTGGTACTTATTGACGGCTTGGAAGGGGATTTGAGTCATATAGAACCGGCTGATATTGAAAGTTTTTCTGTACTGAAGGATGCCTCTGCAACCGCAGTATATGGGGTGAGAGGTGCTAATGGGGTTGTATTGGTGACAACCAAACGTGGAACGGTGGATCGTTTGAGAATTACAGCGCGCGCAAATTTGACAGTATCTACATTGAAGCGTTTGCCGGAATACGTGGGAGCTTACGATTATGCCAAACTGGCCAATGAAGCTCGGGTAGTATCAGGATCAACGCCTTTATATTCTCCCATGGAAATGGATTTGATCAAATACCAGCTTGACCCGGATTTATATCCGGACGTAAACTGGCAGAATGAGGTTTTGAATAAGACGTCTTTGCAGCAAACTTATTATATCAATGCGCAGGGGGGAGGTAGTATTGCCCGTTATTTCATCAGTTTGGGTATGTCTGATGAAGGCGCCGCCTATAAACAGGATAAGAATAGTAAATATAAGGCCGGTTCCGGATATAATACATATAATTATAGAACGAACTTGGATGTTAATGTGACGAAGACGACTCAGGTCTATTTGGGACTCGATGGAACTCTGACATCTAAAAAAGAACCGGGTATGGCAAATACCGACTATTTGTGGTATGCACAAGCCGCTCTGACTCCCCTTACGATTCCTACTAAATATTCAAACGGTATGTTACCGGCTTATGGAACGGGTAGCCAGTATTCTCCTTATGTGATGTTGAACCATACGGGGATGAAAACGTCCGAGACCTATTCCAATATGGTGACGCTTGCTTTAACTCAGGATTTTTCTCCGATTCTGAAGGGGTTAAAGGTAAAGATACAGGGTGCTTTAAATAATAAGAGTTACTATGATGAAACGCGCTATGTTTTACCTGATATGTATTATGCGGTGGGACGTTCGACTGACGGGGAGTTGAAGTTGGTAAAGAAAATTAATGCGGAAGCGGCTCAGTTTATGAATTATCAGCGGCAATGGCGTAAATACCATTTTGAAGCAAATGTGAATTATGAAAATATGATCGGTGACGATCATCGTTTTACCGGACTACTATACTACTATATGAGTGATGAGAAAGACACATATAATGTAAAAACAAGTATGGATGCGATACCAAAGAGGTATCAAGGGTTATCCGGACGTGTGACATATGGTTTTAAGGATACTTATTTCATTGATGCTAACTTTGGTTATACCGGTTCTGAAAATTTCCGTCCTGGACAACAATTCGGTTTTTTCCCTTCCGGTGCAGTCGGTTGGGTTCCGACAAACTATGATTTTATGAAAAAAGCGTTACCTTGGTTGAACTTCTTGAAATTCAGATTCTCTTACGGGCAAGTAGGTAACGACCGTATTTCGGATAAACGATTCCCTTATTTGACTATTATCAATTCGACTGCGAATACCGGTTGGGGAAGTCGTTATTCCTGGGGGGTAAATGAGTCTATCGTCGGCGCGGATAATCTGGCCTGGGAAAAATCAACAAAAGCGGACTTAGGTATTGAAGGTCGTTTGTTTGATGAACGAGTGAATTTTGTTGTGGACTTTTTTAATGATCAACGGGAAGGCATTTTCCAACAGCGTACCCAGGTTCCTGATTTTGCAGGTATTATAACGATGCCTTTTGGTAATGTCGGACGTATGAGAAGTTATGGATCTGATGGTAATATTTCGTATACACAAACATTTGGTAAAGATTTTGCTTTTACGGTTCGTGGAAACTTTACCTATTCGACAAATGATGTTCAAGACTGGGAACAGGCATATCCTAAATATGAGTATCAACGTATTGCCGGTAATCCGTTGAATATACAGAGAGGATATATAGCTTTAGGGTTGTTTAAGGATGACCAGGATGTGGCAAGTAGTCCAGCCCAGTTCGGTACGGTTCGCCCAGGGGATATCAAATATAAAGATGTCAATGGAGATGGAAAAATAACGACTGACGACAAGGTTCCTTTATCTTTTTCTGATTATCCACGGTTGATGTATGGTTTTGGTGGTGAGTTCAGATATAAAAATCTAACCTTGTCGGTATTGTTTAAAGGTACCGGTAACACTGACTATTACAAAGCCGGTTTACCGGATGGTTATGGTAATTATGATGTGTATGAAATGGGGTATATACCGTTCCATAAAGCGGTAGTAGGTAATGTTCCGGTACAGGCTGGCATCCAGGCAAACCGATGGACTCCGGCCTGGTATTCAGGAGATCCGTCTACAGAAAATCCTGATGCCATGTTTCCTCGTTTGACTTATGGAAAGAATGAGAACAATACACAAGTCTCGACTTTCTGGAAAGGTAATTCCAAATATTTGCGTTTACAGGAAATCAGCTTGACCTATAACCTGAAGTCTTTAGGTTGGTTGAACAATGTAGGAATTTCCTCTGTAGACCTTCAATTGGTCGGCTATAATCTTTGTGTATGGGATAAGGTAAAGACGGTAGATCCGGAGCAAGCCGGTAAAAACGGGAATGTATATCCGATACCGGCCCGGTATGCGATACAGATGTATGTTAATTTCTAAAAATAACGGAATATGAGATATTTAAGATATTTGAAGCATTTAATCATTGTTGCTTTTATTGCTTTGTATTGTTCTATGAGTTCGTGTAATTATCTGAATGTTGATGATTATTTTATGGATACGTTGGGATATGATTCTATCTTTCAGAATAAGTTGAATTTACAACAATATTTATGGGGTACGGCAGCCTTTTTTTATGATGAAGGAGCTATTTGGGGTAGTACGTATACACCGGGAGTTGTCGGTTCGGATGAAGCTTTTACTATGTGGGACCATGATGAGTATCCGGGTACGCAATTTGTGTTGGGAAATATAAATCCTGACAACCTGATGAGTATGAATGTCTGGCCGCAAATGTATAAGATCATACGGAAAACCAATCTTATTTTTCAACGAATAGATGAGTGTAAAGACCTTACGACCTTAGAAGAGCGTGAGATATTAGGATATGCTCATTTTATGCGTGCTTATGCCTATTATCATATATTGATGAATTTTGGTCCGGTTGTTTTGATAGGTGATGAAACCCTGGAGACGAATGAGAAACCGGAGTATTACAACCGGGAAAGAGCGACCTATGACGAGTCGGTAGATTATATTTGTGATGAGTTGGAGTTGGCTGCGAAATATATACCTCTTACTGTTTCTATGGGGCAATTCGGACGTCCTACCCGTGGAGCGGCTTACGGGCTGATTGCGCGTCTGCGTTTGCAGCAGGCAAGTCCCTTGTTTAACGGTGGTGCAGCTGCTAAAACCCATTTTGCATCGTGGAAACGTACGGTCGATGGAGTTGATTATGTTTCACAGCAATATGACGAAAAGAAATGGGCGGTTGCCGCTGCGGCAGCAAAACGGGTGATTGATATGGGAGTTTATGAGTTATATACGGTAAAACGAGATTCGACAACTATGCCGTTACCCAAAAATGTTCCTTCGGGAGATTTTCCCAATGGGGCGGGAAATATCGACCCTTTCAAGTCGTATAGCGATATGTTTACAGGAGAAGCGTTGTCTCAAAAAAATACGGAATTTGTGTGGGGGCGTATTTCCAGTAATGTAAGAAACTATACCCGGCATGCGTTTCCTATTGATAATTTAGGTGGCTGGAATGGTATGGCTATTCCTCAAAAGATTGTAGATGCGTATTATATGGTAGACGGTCGTGATATCAACAACTCGAGTGAAGAATATCCTTATTCGGAAATCGGATTTTCCAGTGAGAAGCAATCCTTCTCCGGTTATCAGTTGAATAATGGCGTATATAATATGTATATGAACAGAGAAATGCGTTTTTATGCCTCTATCGGTTTCAGTGAATGTTTCTGGCCTTGTCTTTCTACAAGCGAGAGTGGACGCAGAAATCAGACGATCACCTATTTTAAGGGAGGGAACTCCGGGAAAGACCGTACAAATTCAGATATTCGAAATTACCCGATCACAGGTTACGTAATCAAGAAGTTTATCCACAAAGACGATGCCTGGGCCGGAAATGATGCGGAGACACTGGAAAAACCTTTCCCTATAATCCGATATGCAGAAATTCTTCTTTCTTATGTGGAAGCACTCAACAACCTGACGGGAGGGCATACCATTACAGATGCTGAAGGTAACAGTCAGACATTTACCAGAGATGTGAATGAGATGGCTAAATATTTTAATATGATCCGTTACCGTGCCGGGCTTCCGGGCTTGACATCTGCTGAATTATCATCCCCTGATCAAATGTTTGATTTAATAGTACGCGAAAGAATGATCGAGTTTTTACATGAGAATCGTCGTTTCTATGACGTACGTCGCTGGGGTATTTATGAAGAAGTTGACAAAGAGCCTATTGTCGGAATGGACACCGAATCACGTAAAGACGGTTATTATGAGCGTACGGTGGTCAATCATCCGATAGCCAGAAATCGTAAAGTCGAAAGAAAAATGATCTGGTTGCCTATTAGTCGCCAGGAGATCAGAAAAGTACCGAAAATGGATCAAAATCCGGGATGGGATAATTAATAATATTAAAATATATGGATATGATAAACAAGGTAATATATAGAATAACCGCATGTTTGTTTTTTTCCGGACTTCTCGCTTGTAACCAAAGTGATATGTTTAAGGAAGAACAATATAAAAAGGTGCTTTATGTGTTAAGTGATGATAATATGGCTTTTCAGGTTGTTCATTCGCTAAATGAAACAGAAAGTACTGGTTATTTAACTTTATATGCAGGAGGGACATTGGACATAGATCAGGATATAACGTTTACGTTGGAGCCTGATGAAGAGTTGTTGGGTGAATATAATCTGCTGAACTATGATTTGGATACGGATAAATATGCAAAAAGATTGGATCCGTCTAAATACACGATCGAGTCATATTCGGTAACAATGAAGCAGGGGGGAGAAATGCCTTATGCTTTATTGCCGATCAAGATACGTCCGGAAGGACTTTCTCCGGACTCTTTATATATGATACCATTGAAGTTGACAGGCGTTTCAGCTTATGAAATTAATCCAAAGAAGAACCGTGTGCTTTATCAGGTTGTTCTGGAGAATGATTTTGCATCGGAAAAGGACAATACATTAATGTCGATGAGAGGTACTCGCCAGGTCGGTGATGGGCCTGTTTCTAAAATTGCAGCCAATAAGCGTATGTATCCTTTAAGTAAGCAGGAAGTAAGGATTAACGCAGGTATGGAAAACAGTGGAAATAAGGCAGATCTGGAGTTAATCAATAAATATAGCATTATTGTAAAGATTGGCGAAGAAAAAACGCTGAATTATAAAGGTGTTTCTTATTATCCATTGACAGTCTATCCTTATAATAAGGAAAATATACAAGTTGAGATGCTTGGAAGTGAGGAAGATAAAGAAGTCCTGACAGTGGCTGAATCGAATCGGTACGGAGAAGAACTGGGAATAATGAGATTCCATATTTCTTATCGATATCGGACTTTAGTTACTCCTGCTTCGGAAGGATTGGAGGCAGAATGGAGTGATTGGGTTGTTGTTACTGAAAATATGAAACAGTTAGCGAAGTAGTATCATACTGATTATCGGTAGGTCCAAAAGGCGGGAACGATGGTTTTGTTTTTTGGACCTACTATAAAACACAGTGAGAGAATGATGAAAAATATCAGTTGATTTATGAAATTCCTATTTATAACTATCGTCTGTGTCCTATTGAATGGAATGTCATTTCGTTTGTTTCGGGAAAAAACAACAAGTGAACAGATAATCTCCTTTTTTTTAAATCTTCAAACAGTTCAACAGGAAAAGTTGTATTTGCATTTGGATAAACCTTATTATGCTGCAGGAGAGCAAATTTGGTTTAAAGGATATCTGGTGAACTCGTCTACCCATGCTCCGGATATGCCGGATAATTTTATTTATGTGGAATTGGTAAATCAGAATAATAAAATTGTTTGTAGGCAAAAAGTAAAGAAAAATGAAGGTGGCTTTTGGGGTAATTTACTATTACCAACGGATATGATTGTAGGAGAATATACATTGAGGGGATATACAAATTGGATGCGTAATGCTAATGTAAACTTTTTCTTTCAAAAAAATATTCCGATAGCCAATACCTTGGATAGAACGGATACTTTGGAACTAAAGAAGAAAAATATAAGGAAAAATGATTTTAGTGTTTCTTTTTTTCCGGAGGGAGGACATTTATTAACGGGATATCGTCAGCAAATGGCTTTTAAATGTCAGCGTTCAAATGGTTATAGTGGAATGTTGGAAGGATATATAGTCAATCAGTCAGGGGATACGCTAACACAAGTGAAGAGCGAGCATGATGGAATGGGAACTTTTTCTTTTCTTCCGGCGAAGGATAATTCATATTACGCATTAGTCCGTTCTCCCGGATGTGAAGAGAAAAAGATACAATTACCAAAAGCTGAAGATTCAGGCATTACATTATCATTAAATCAATCGGCCGGAAAAATACGTTATCAGATATTTTCATCACTGCCGGATAGTCAACAATCGGATTCCCTATATTTGATTGGTCATACGCGAGGATTACTTCGTTTTTTATTGCCGATAAGTAAAGAGAATCATACGGGTGTTATTAGTTCTTCTTATTTTCCGGATGGTATTTCTCATTTTCTGTTGATGGATCAGGCTGGTAATAAATTGAGTGAACGACTGATATTTAATTATCCAAAGAAGGAAAGCTATTGGACTTTACAAACTGATAAAGATACATATGAGCGTCGGGAAAAAATAAAAATAAATATCAGGTTGGATAATGAATCGGGATTGCCGGCAAAAGGCTCTTTTTCATTAAGCATTACGGATAATAATTCGGTTTCTGTGGATTCACTGTCAAGCAATATTTACTCTGATCTGTTACTTGTGTCGGATTTGAAGGGATTTGTGGAGAATCCCGGATGGTATTTTAAAGAGAAGTCCAGAACAACTATAAGAGGGTTGGATTTATTGATGTTGACACATGGCTGGAGTCGGTTTGATATTACTCCTTTTGCAGAGCAATCGTTAATGCCTGATTATTTTGTGGAGAAGGGGCAATATATAAGTGGAAGGATTTTGAATTTTTTCGGTAAAGAGGCAAAAGATGCGGCAATAGTCGCAGTCGATCCTGCAAATAATCTAGTCAGGACGTTGGAGTCGGATGAAAAAGGTTGTTTTTTGTTGGATGGGATTGATTATTGTGACTCAACGACTTTTGTCGTACAAGCCCGAAGTAAAAAAGGTCTGGCAGTTGTCGATATAAAGATGGACGAAGAAACCGTTCCTGTTGTAGAAGACAAAAATTTATTCCCTGATTCATTGTTTGTTTTTAATCCACATTATCTATCCTCTGCAATGGACGCCGGTGGTATGCGTGTAATCAATCTGGAAGATGTCGTGATTGAAGGAAAACGGACTCAGACAGCCAAAGAAAAGGCTGAACGTGTGTGGGCTGATTATTCCATGACAGAAGATATGCTTGGAAAGTCGGTGTCCAGGACTGCAAAAGATTTATTCAGACAAGCTATGGGAGGCGCAGATGTAAGTGATCCGCTTGTAGTGATTGATGGGATGTGCTGTTGGGATGATAATTATATATTGGAAACAATTTATCCGGATGATATGAGGAGCTTTGATGTGTTTAGGGATCAGAAACGATGTAAATACGGTTCTATAAGTAAGTCGACTCCTGCTGTAGTGATTACATTGAAACCGGAAGCAATGAATCGCAAGAGGAAGGGGGTAGCTTTATTCCATTCGCAAGGGTATGTGAAACCGGATCAATTCTATCATCCGGTATATGAGACACCTGATGAAAAAAAATCGGAAAAAATGGATATACGCAGTACTCTTTATTGGAATCCTACTTTGGAAATAGACTCTCAGGGAGAAGGAAGTGTGGAATTTTATGCTTCGGATCTCCCGGCTTCATATCATGTGGTAATTGAGGGCGTGGATGAGAGCGGACAGTTGTATCGGTATTCGGGTAATTTATTGAAAAATGCAGAATGATGAGTAAATTGTTTTATATAAGCCTGTTCATTCTATTATTTTTATTGTTGCAGATTGGATATAGTTATCATTTTTTCTATATCGAGCAGTTTCAGTTGTTTATGTTTTCGGAGGACTATCTGTTTGAAACGGTTTCTCATCCTGGAGGCTTATCAGTGTATTTGGGTGAGTTTCTGGTACAGTTTTTTTATTATCCGCTGGTAGGTGAGTTTGTTTCAGCATTATTATTAGTATGTATAGCCGGGTTAATAAAGCAATACGTCTCTTTCAATAAAAACTGTTTTTTATTGGAGGGTTTCATTTTATTATTTCTACTGATTGATATTCTTGATTTTAATTTTCTTTATGCAGGAGTCGTTGCTTATTTGTTTTGTGTGGTTTTTCTGTTGGTTTATAAGCGTATTCAAAAAGAGTCCGTACGTATCCTGACCGGATGTTTGATGATCTGCTTGCTATATCTGATAGCCGGATCGGTTTTTGTCGCCTTTGCTGTTTCTTTATTGATCCAGGAAATAAAGGTGTACAGGCTAAAAATCGGTCTGCTTCTTATTCCTGCGCTATTCACAATATTACTGGTGTTTTATTTGAATTATGCCGGATATCTGTATTATTCGGAGATCATATGTTTTGCTGATGGGATATATGTATTGAAAGGGGGAGCCGGATGGGTGATTTATGCTCCGTGGTTTTTATTGGCTTTCAGTCCATTGTTGAGTCCATTATTTGGCTTTGTCTTTGTTGCGATAAAGAATAGATATTGGAGGATGGGTACTCAGGTCGTTATATTTTTACTCTGTGGTGCTTTTTTATTGTCAGGATATGATGATAGAAAGTCTTTGCCGGTAAAAAAATATGCGTATTATGCAGATCACAAAAAATGGGAAAAGATATTACATAATTGTAAGAAACAGAAACCTACGGATTTATTATGTCTTAATTATCAAAACTTGGCTTTGGCAGAACAGGGCGTTTTGGCAGACTCTTTGCTTATGTATACACAGCAGGGGAGTAAAGGGCTGTTTGTCGATTGGAATATGACGCCATTTGTTTCTATGACACTACAAAAGATATGTTATTACTATGGAGATATAGCATCGGCTCGGAAGTATGCTTTTGAATGTAATGTTTGTGCACGATCAGTCGGATATCCACAGACTCTAAAAATGCTGGCAACATGTAATTGGGAGATGGGAGAGTATGCAGTTGTAGATAAATATCTTTCCTATTTACACAAAACATGGGTTTATCGGAATTGGGAGGTGGACACTCTTTGTTTGAGACGAGTCGAATCTCAGGCCGATAATTTTGTATATCTCCAAGACATAGACCTGTTGGCTTATGATAATGTGCATAATAAGAAGTTGGCAGATTTTGTTCTATGCTCATATTTGTTGGATAAGAACCTGAATGAGTTTTTGAAAGCATTTTACTATTTCTATAAAAATGAGAAAAATGTCCCGGTTATTTATCAGGAGGCAATTTTTCTGGGAGCACAAAGCAACCCTCAAATACTTGATTATTTCTTTATACCGGATTCGTTGAAAGAGCGTTTTCTGGCTTATCAATCCTTTTGTAAGACGAATCACTTGGATATATCTATGAATATGGAGAATAGGGATATTCGTTGTTATACAAGTAGTTATTGGTATTATTACGATTTTAATCCTGTTCGTTTATGATTAAATATTTATTGTTTTGCTGGTATGTAATTTTGTTTTTGTCTTGTTGTGAAGAAGAGAGACCTAGTTATGCAACGAGAGAACTTATATTTCCTGATTACAGAAATGTTACAATTCCGGTTGATATTGCACCGTTATCTTTTTATGTAAATCTGCCGGAAGTGAATGAGAATGTTCAGGTATTATTATGTACACGAACCAAACAGTTAAATCGCCGGGGTAAAGAGGTGCGTTTTTCTTCACTCGAATGGAGAGAGTTAGTGACATCTGATAGTGTAATGAATGTTTATATTCAGAAAAAGACTGACCATTTGTGGAACTGCGTTGATTCTTTTAAGATATATATATCCTCGGATCCGATAGATCCTTATCTTTCATATCGCCTGATTGAGCCAGGATATGAGGTGTGGGGGAATATGGGGATTTATCAACGTTGTTTGGCTAATTATGAAGAGGATGCCATTTTTGAAAATTCAAGAGTAAAAGAAATTTGTGTGAATTGTCATGCGACCAATCAAGGAAACCCGGAAGAGTATATATTCCATCAGCGCCCTAAACCGGCAGGAACTATTTTAGTTAAAGATGGAGTTGTTAGTAAATTGAATACGGATTATTCCGAAAAAATAAAAACTTTAGTTTATCCATCTTGGCATTCATCAGGTAAATATATAGCTTTTTCTGTAAACAAGACGGTACAGGCAGTACATTCACAGCACAGGAATCGCATTGAGGTGATGGATCTGCACTCGGATATTGTGATCCTGGATGTACAAAAGAATATACTTTTAACCAGTTCTCTATTATCGTCGGCTGATGCTTATGAGACTTTTCCCTGTTTCTCTTCCGATGGAAAAAAGTTATACTTTTGCTCTGCTCCTGCAATATCGTTACCGGATTCATTTAATTACGTACGATATCATTTATGTAGCCTGGATGTGGATTTGGAGAAAGGGACTTTGGGAAGTAAAATTGATACGGTGATACGAGTCGATACACTAAATGCCAGTATCTCTTTCCCTAAAATATCACCCTCCGGGCGTTTTATGCTATACACGCGACATGCTTATGGTAATTTTTCTATCTGGCATCGGGATGCGGACTTATGTATGTTTGATTTGCATAACCAAAGAGAAGTAGATACATCGATCTTAAATTCGGAAGAAACGGAAAGTTATCATTCCTGGTCGTCGGAAGGTCATTGGATCGTTTTTAGTAGCCGTCGGATGACAGGGCTTTTTACTTGCTTGTATCTGGCTCATATAGATTCTTCCGGACATGCAGGAAAGCCTTTTTTATTACCACAAAAAAGGAGTGATTCTTATTTTTTTCAATATAAGTCTTATAATGTACCCGAATTTATGAAGGGGCCGGTCTGCACAAGCGAAAAGGATCTGGAGGCGGTTATGGAGAGATGATGTGTCTTGCTGCTACAAAGAGTTTTATAACGGATCGGGTTTTAGCTTATTTTGTGGAGGCTTCGTAAAATAAATTCCGGAAAGTTTTGCTAATAACGAAAGAATCAGTAATTTTGCTGCCCATTTTGAGGATGTAATTAAAAACAATATAATAAATTAAATTATGATCGTAGTTCCATTGAAAGAAGGCGAAAACATTGAAAAAGCGCTTAAGAAATTTAAAAGAAAGTTCGAAAAGACAGGTGTGGTAAAAGAACTGAGAAGTCGTCAGGCTTTTATAAAACCCTCTGTTGAAAAGAGAAAACAAAACATGCGTGCGGTTTACGTTCAGCAATTGCAGCAGGTAGAAGAATAAAATATCCTGTCAGGCTTGTTTTATTGAATTCTTATTCCTATTTTCGTTGCATAATAGTTGATGCAACGCAGATATGTTGATAGATTCATTTTTAGATTATCTTCGGTATGAAAGGAATTACTCCAATTATACGATAGAGGCTTATTCGAAAGATTTGCGTCAGTTCGAAGAATATGTGAAATTGAATAAGGAAAGCGTATTTGTTCCGGGAGATGTCGATGCGGATTTAGTCAGAAGTTGGATCGTTTCTTTAATGGACGAGAAGATTTCTCCGGTGTCGGTCAATCGGAAATTAAGTTCTTTGAAGTCTTTTTTTAAATTCCTTATGAAGCAGGGAAGCATCTCTGTGAATCCATTAAGGTTAATAACCGGACCGAAGACAAAAAAGCCGTTACCTTATTTTGTAAGAGATAAGGAAATGGAGTTGTTGTTGGATGGAGATGGATTTGATGAGGATTTTGAAGGTGTAAGGGATCGTCTGATACTTGAAATGCTGTATGATACAGGTATCCGCCGTTCGGAATTGATCGGAATACAAGATTCCGATGTGGATTTCGGAGCGATGCAGATACGTGTGACAGGTAAGCGTAACAAGCAGCGGTTGATTCCATTTGCAGAAGGGTTAAAGAACTTGATACAAGCATACACTGAAGTTCGAAATCGTGAAGTTGGTTCGGAGAGCGGATGGTTTTTTGTAAGAAAAAACGGGGAGCAGTTGTCGGCAGGTATCGTATATACTATAGTAAAGAAGAAACTGTCGGAGATCCCAACATTGGCGAAACGTAGCCCTCATGTATTGAGACATTCGTTTGCAACAAGTATGTTGAATAATGGAGCAGAGTTGAACGCTGTGAAAGAGTTGCTCGGACACAGTAGTTTGGCTTCAACCAGCGTTTACACACATACAACCTTTGAGGAATTAAAAAAAGTGTATCATGCTCATCCAAGAGCTAAAAAAGAAGGAGGTTAATTATGGACATTAGAATTCAAGCAATCCATTTTGACGCTACAGCGCAGTTAGAAGCGTTTATTCAGAAGAAAGTTAGTAAGTTGGAGCAATACTTCGACGGCATAATATTGGCAGAAGTAACATTAAAGGTCGTGAAGCCTGAAGCTGCTAAGAATAAAGAGGCTGCTGTACGTTTAAAAATAAAGAATGGCGATTGCTTTGCGGAGAAGGTAAACGACACTTTTGAAGAGTCAATTGACGAATGTGTTGAAGCTTTGGAAAAGCAATTAGTTAAATTCAAGGAAAAAATCAGAGCCAAATAAAAAAAACGGTAGATAAATTTGGTATGTAAGAAATAATATCTAAATTTGCAGCCGTTTCGCCTACCCGACGAAACGGCTTCTTTTAGAAAGAAGGTTTGCCTCTTTAGCTCAGTTGGCCAGAGCACGTGATTTGTAATCTCGGGGTCGTTGGTTCGAATCCGACAAGAGGCTCAAAAGAATTGAAATTTGAAATGGGCAGTTACCAGAGTGGCCAAATGGGGCTGACTGTAACTCAGCTGTCTTTCGACTTCGGTGGTTCGAATCCATCACTGCCCACTACTAAGGAACAATTCTAAGCGAGAATTGGTTCGTGAAAGATTTAAAATTGCGGAAGTAGCTCAGTTGATAGAGCATTAGCCTTCCAAGCTGAGGGTCGCGGGTTTGAGCCCCGTCTTCCGCTCTTTTTATTTCGCCTGTGTAGCTCAGCGGTAGAGCACTTCCTTGGTAAGGAAGAGGTCCCGAGTTCAAGTCTCGGCACCGGCTCAAGATGATATTTAGAACATGATCATTAATCAAATAAAGAACAATTAAGTTATGGCAAAAGAGAAATTTGACAGATCGAAACCACATGTGAACATTGGTACGATTGGTCACGTTGACCACGGTAAAACAACTTTGACAGCTGCTATCACAACAGTATTGGCAAAGAAAGGTCTTTCAGAACTGCGTTCATTCGATTCTATCGACAACGCTCCTGAAGAAAAAGAAAGAGGTATTACAATTAACACTTCTCACGTAGAGTATTCGACTGCAAACCGTCACTATGCTCACGTAGACTGTCCGGGTCACGCCGACTACGTAAAGAACATGGTAACTGGTGCTGCTCAGATGGACGGTGCTATCATCGTAGTTGCTGCAACTGATGGTCCTATGCCTCAGACTCGTGAACACATCCTGTTGGCTCGTCAGGTAAACGTACCGAAGCTGGTTGTTTTCATGAACAAATGTGACATGGTTGACGACGAAGAAATGTTGGAATTGGTTGAAATGGAAATGAGAGAACTTCTTTCTTTCTATGATTTCGATGGTGACAACACTCCGATCATCCGTGGTTCTGCTCTGGGTGCATTGAATGGCGACCCGAAATGGGAAGACAAAGTTATGGAGTTGATGGAAGCTGTTGATACATGGATTCCTCTGCCTCCGCGCGATGTTGATAAACCTTTCTTGATGCCGGTTGAAGACGTGTTCTCTATCACTGGTCGTGGTACTGTAGCAACAGGTCGTATTGAAGCAGGTATCGTAAAAGTTGGTGAAGAAATTCAGATCATCGGTCTGGGTGCTGACGGAAAGAAATCAGTTGTAACTGGTGTTGAAATGTTCCGTAAGCTGTTGGATCAGGGTGAAGCTGGTGACAACGTAGGTTTGTTGCTTCGTGGTATCGACAAGAACGAAATCAAACGTGGTATGGTTATCTGCCATCCGGGTAAGGTTAAAGAACACTCTCGCTTCAAAGCTGAGGTTTATATCCTGAAAAAAGAAGAAGGTGGTCGTCACACTCCGTTCCACAACAAATATCGTCCTCAGTTCTATATCCGTACATTGGACGTAACAGGTGAAATTACTCTTCCGGAAGGAACTGAAATGGTTATGCCTGGTGATAACGTAACAATCGACGTTGAACTGATCTACCCGGTAGCTTGTAACGTAGGTCTTCGTTTCGCAATCCGCGAAGGTGGACGTACAGTAGGTGCTGGTCAGATTACAGAATTAGAAAACTAATTCATACATAAATCATGTAGCCAGTCTGTAACAGGACTGGCTATTTTACGGAAGTAGCTCAGTTGGTAGAGCACTGGTCTCCAAAACCAGGTGTCGGGAGTTCGAGCCTCTCCTTCCGTGCTAAAAATCTATAGATTCGATGAAAAAGATAATTACTTATATTAAGGAATCTTATAACGAACTTGTTTATAAAGTTTCTTGGCCTACTAGAACAGAGCTTTCCAATAGTGCTGTGGTTGTTATGTTTGCTTCCCTTATAATTGCAGCAGTAATCTTTGTTGTGGACTTAGGCTTCGAAAGCGTAATGCGTTTCTTCTACGAGAAAATCTTTTAATCAGTTTTAGATATGTCTGATATCCAAAAGAAATTTTATGTTCTGCGTGCCATCAGTGGTAAGGAGAATAAAGTCAGAGAGTATCTCGAGGCTGAGTTGAAGAACACAGATCTGGGTGAATATGTCAACCAGGTTCTGATACCTACGGAGAAGACTTTTACGGTGCGTAATGGTAAGAAAGTGATGAAAGAAAGAGCTTACTTGCCGGGTTATGTATTGGTAGAAGCTGCATTAGTCGGAGAAGTCGCTCATCGATTAAGAAGCATTCCTAATGTAATCGGATTTTTGGGCGGGTCTGATAACCCGGTTCCGTTGCGTCCTTCTGAAGTGAATCGTATTTTAGGTACGGTTGACGAATTGCAGGATCAACAGGAAGAACTGGATGTCCAATTTTATGTTGGCGAGAGTGTTAAGATCACCTTCGGACCGTTCAGCGGTTTTACTGGTGTAATCGAAGAAGTCAACGCCGAGAAAAAGAAACTTAAAGTGATGGTGAAGGTCTTCGGACGTAAAACCCCGCTTGAGTTGGGTTATATGCAAGTTGAGAAGGAGTAATACTTTTGTTACGAGAAGTATTTTCTTTCTGTTATTGATGTTATATATCTAAATTTTAGAAAAATGGCTAAAGAAGTTGCTGGACA
Source organism: Parabacteroides sp. AF17-3 (assembly GCF_003635445.1). NCBI lineage: Bacteria > Pseudomonadati > Bacteroidota > Bacteroidia > Bacteroidales > Tannerellaceae > Parabacteroides > Parabacteroides sp. AF17-3. The sequence continues at coordinate 107,931 of NZ_QTMM01000023.1, forward strand.
AATCAAATTGCAGATTAAAGGAGGAGCAGCAAACCCTTCTCCCCCAGTAGGACCTGCCTTAGGTTCTAAGGGTATTAATATTATGGAGTTTTGCAAGCAATTTAATGCCAGAACCCAAGACAAGGCTGGTAAGATATTACCTGTGGTAATTACTTACTATGCTGATAAGTCTTTCGACTTTGTCGTTAAAACCCCTCCTGTTGCTATCCAGTTATTGGAAGCATCTAAACAGAAGAGTGGTTCTGCTGAGCCGAACCGTAAGAAGATTGCAGAAATCTCTTGGGATCAGGTAAAAACTATTGCAGAAGACAAACTGGTCGACTTGAACTGTTTTACTGTTGAAGCTGCCATGAAAATGGTTGCCGGAACAGCTAGAAGTATGGGTATAACTGTTAAAGGGACATTCCCGGGTAATAATTAATAAACTTCAATTGAAATGAGTAAACTGACAAAAAATCAAAAGTTGGCTTTGGGCAAGATTGAAGCTGGGAAAGCATATACATTAAAAGAAGCATCAGCATTAGTAAAAGAAATTACTACTTCTAAGTTTGATGCATCTGTAGATGTGGATGTTCGTTTAGGAGTTGACCCCCGTAAGGCCAATCAAATGGTTAGAGGCGTGGTTTCATTGCCTCACGGAACAGGAAAACAAGTTAGGGTTCTCGCATTATGTACACCAGACAAGGAAGCTGAAGCAACTGCTGCTGGAGCTGACTATGTTGGCTTGGATGAGTATATAGACAAAATTAAAGGTGGTTGGACTGATATTGACGTTATCATCACTATGCCTTCTATCATGGGTAAGATCGGTGCTTTAGGTCGTGTATTAGGCCCTCGTGGTTTGATGCCTAACCCTAAGAGCGGTACGGTTACCAATGAAATCGGCAACGCAGTGAAGGAAGTTAAGCAAGGTAAGATCGACTTTAAAGTAGACAAATCTGGTATCGTTCATACATCAATCGGAAAGGTATCTTTCAATGCCGATCAGATTCGTGATAACGCTAAGGAATTTATTTCAACTCTTTTGAAGTTGAAACCGTCTGCAGCTAAAGGTACATATATAAAGAGCATTTATCTTTCTAGTACAATGAGCGCGGGTATTAAGATTGACCCGAAATCAGTTGAAGAAAACTAATTTAAAATTGTTGGACAATGAAAAAGGAAGATAAAGGCATAGTTATAAGCCAGCTTACAGAAACTGTAAAGGAATATCCTAATTTCTATTTGACTGATATCGAAGCATTGGATGCTGAGAAAACAAGCAAATTGAGAAGAGAATGTTTCAAACAGGAAATCAAGTTGGTTGTTGTTAAGAACAACTTGCTTAAAAAAGCACTGGAAAATGTAGGTGGTGATTTCTCACCGCTGCAGGTTGCTTTGAAAGGCAATACAGCTGTTATGTTTTCACAGACAGCTAACGCTCCTGCTCGTCTGATAAAAGAATTTACTAAAGGTGCCAAGAAAGGCGAAGTGGCTAAACCGGAATTGAAAGCTGCCTATGTACAGGAAAGTTTCTATGTCGGTGCTGAAAACCTGGAAGCCCTTGTAAATATCAAGAGCAAAAACGAACTTATCGGCGACGTTATTGCATTGTTGCAATCTCCGGCGAAGAACGTTATCTCTGCTCTTCAGTCATCAGGACAAACTATCCATGGTCTGTTGAAGACTTTGGAAGAAAGATAATTATTTAATATTTTACAGTAAACAATCATTTAAATCATACAAAAATGGCAGATTTGAAAGCTTTTGCAGAACAATTAGTAAACCTGACCGTAAAAGAAGTTAGCGAACTGGCTACAATCCTTAAAGAAGAATATGGTATTGAACCTGCTGCTGCAGCTGTTGCTGTTGCTGGTCCTGCAGCTGGTGGCGCTGCTGCTGCAGAAGAAGAAAAGACTTCTTTCGATGTAATTTTGAAAGCAGCTGGTGCTAATAAATTGGCTGTTGTTAAGGCAGTAAAAGAATTAACTGGTCTTGGTTTGAAAGAAGCTAAAGATTTAGTTGACGGTGCACCTAGCGCAATCAAAGAAGGAATCGCTAAAGCTGACGCTGAAGGATTAAAGAAACAGTTGGAAGAAGCTGGAGCTGAAGTTGAGCTTAAATAGTATTTATAACCTGGTTTCCAGGTGATTTGGTTAAGAGTCTCCCTCAAAGGAGATTCTTAACCTTTTTGTGTCTATAATTTCAATAAGTTCAATAAATTCCTTACTAGATGTCTTCAACAGCTGAAAACCAAAGAGTTAATTTTGCTTCGATTAAGAATCAGTTTCCGTATCCGGACTTTCTCGAAGTTCAATTGAAGTCATTCCAAGACTTTCTTCAACTTGACACACCTCCTGAGAAGAGAAAGAAGGAGGGTTTGTATAAGGTGTTTGCAGAGAATTTCCCTATTGCAGATACCAGAAACAACTTTGTGTTGGAGTTCTTAGATTACTATATCGATCCGCCCCGTTACTGCATAGATGAATGTATTGCCCGCGGATTAACCTATAGTGTGCCTTTAAAAGCAAAGTTAAAACTGTATTGTACAGACCCGGATCATGAGGATTTCGATACGGTTATCCAGGATGTATATCTGGGCCCGATCCCTTATATGACTGATCGCGGTACTTTTGTGATAAATGGTGCTGAGCGTGTTGTTGTTTCACAGTTACATCGTTCTCCGGGCGTATTCTTTGGTCAGAGTACACATGCCAACGGAACGAAATTGTATTCAGCACGTATCATTCCGTTTAAAGGCTCATGGATCGAATTTGCAACAGACATTAACAATGTGATGTATGCATATATCGACCGTAAAAAGAAATTACCTGTAACTACCCTTTTAAGAGCTATTGGTTTTGAAAGCGATAAAGATATTCTTGAAATCTTTAACCTGGCTGAAGAAGTAAAAGTTTCAAAAGCAAACCTGAAGAAACTGATCGGTCGTAAGCTGGCTGCCCGTGTATTGAAAACCTGGGTGGAAGATTTCGTAGATGAAGATACTGGCGAAGTTGTTTCTATTGAACGTAATGACGTTATCATCGACCGTGAATCGGTGTTGGATAGCGACAGTATTGAAGCAATTCTGGAATCTGGTACACAAAATGTATTGTTACATCGTGAAGACCAGAATCTTTCAGATTATGCAATCATCTATAATACGCTTCAGAAAGACCCCAGTAACTCTGAAAAAGAGGCTGTATTATATATTTACCGTCAGTTGCGTAATGCAGAACCTGCAGACGAAGCAAGTGCCCGTGAAGTTATACAGAACCTGTTCTTCTCTGAAAAACGTTATGATTTAGGTGAAGTAGGCCGTTATAGGATTAATAAAAAGTTGAACCTTACTACCAGTGATGATGTTAAGGTTTTGACAAAAGAAGATATAATCGAGATCATCAAGTATCTGATCGAATTGATTAACTCAAAAGCGATCGTGGATGATATCGACCATTTAAGTAACCGTCGTGTTCGTACTGTAGGTGAACAGTTATACAACCAGTTCGGTATCGGTCTGGCTCGTATGTCACGTACTGTACGTGAGCGTATGAACGTTCGCGACAATGAAGTATTTACTCCGATCGATTTGATTAACGCGAAGACTATCTCTTCTGTGGTTAACTCCTTCTTCGGAACGAATGCTTTGTCGCAGTTTATGGACCAGACAAACCCGTTGGCTGAAATTACTCACAAACGTCGTCTGTCTGCCCTTGGACCGGGTGGTTTGTCAAGAGAGCGTGCCGGATTCGAGGTTCGTGACGTTCACTATACACACTATGGCCGTCTTTGTCCGATTGAAACACCGGAAGGACCGAACATTGGTTTGATCTCTTCTCTTTGTGTGTATGCAAAAATCAATGACCTGGGATTTATATCTACCCCATATCGTAAAGTTGTGGATGGTAAGGTAGATTTTTCAGAAGATTCTTTGCAATATTATACAGCGGAAGAGGAAGAAGAAATGACCATTGCACAGGGTAATGCTCCGTTGGATGAAAACGGTAAGTTTATTCTAGAAAGGGTTAAAGCTCGTTTTGAAGCAGACTTCCCTGTTGTGCCGCCTTCAGAAGTAGATTTGATGGACGTTGCTCCGCAGCAGATTGCTTCTATCGCAGCTTCTTTGATTCCGTTCCTGGAACATGATGATGCTAACCGTGCATTGATGGGATCTAACATGATGCGCCAGGCAGTTCCTTTGTTGCGTACGGATGCTCCGATCGTTGGTACAGGTATCGAAGCACAGGTTGCTCGCGACTCCCGTACTCAGATTATGGCAGAACGTGCCGGTGAAGTTGTTTTTGTTGATGCAACTTGTATCAAGATTAAATATGACCGTACTGAAGACGAAGATTTCGTAAGCTTCGAAGATGCGGTTAAGACCTATGTTATTCCGAAGTGGCGTAAGACTAACCAGAGTACGACTGTAGACCTTCGTCCGATTTGTCACCGTGGCCAACGTGTAGAGGCTGGTGATATCCTGACTGAGGGTTATTCGACTCAACTGGGTGAACTTGCTTTGGGACGTAACGTGAAAGTGGCTTACATGCCTTGGAAAGGTTACAACTATGAGGATGCTATCGTACTGAACGAACGTATGGTTCGTGAGGACTTCTTTACTTCTGTTCACGTGGATGAATATATCCTAGAAGTGCGCGAAACTAAACGTGGTATGGAAGAGCTTACATCCGATATCCCTAATGTTAGTGAAGAGGCTACCAAAGATTTGGATGAAAGAGGTATTGTTCGTGTGGGTGCCCGTATCGAACCGGGTGACATTCTGATCGGTAAGATTACTCCGAAGGGCGAATCGGATCCTTCTCCTGAAGAAAAATTGCTGCGTGCAATCTTCGGTGATAAGGCTGGTGATGTGAAAGATGCTTCTTTGAAAGCGACTCCGTCTCTTCGTGGTGTTGTTATCGATACGGCTTTATTCTCTAAAGCTGTTAAGAAACGTAAGTCTAGATTGACAGATAAGGCTATTCTTCCGAAGTTGGATGAAGAATACGAAATGAAGATGGCCGACCTGAAGAACTTACTGGTAGAAAAGTTATTGACGCTTACTAACAATAAAGTTTCTCAGGGTGTTAAAGACTACATGAATACTGAAGTGATTGCGAAGGGCGCTAAGTTTGGTCGCAAGGCTTTGGAAGATCTGGATTACAATGCTGTTCAGGTTAGTAAATGGACTGCCGATGCTGATAAGAACGAACTTATCAAGCAGGTGATCCTGAACTATCTGAAGAAATATAAAGAACTGGATGCCGAACTGAGACGTAAGAAATTCGACCTTACTATCGGTGATGAACTGCCGACAGGTATCGTTCAGATGGCAAAGGTTTACATTGCTAAGAAACGTAAGATTCAGGTAGGTGATAAGATGGCCGGTCGCCACGGTAACAAAGGTATTGTTTCCAAGATCGTTCGTCAGGAAGATATGCCGTTCCTGGAAGACGGAACTTCGGTTGATATCTGCTTGAACCCGCTGGGTGTGCCTTCCCGTATGAACCTGGGACAGATTTTTGAAGCAGTATTAGGTTGGGCCGGTAGAACGATGGGAGTGAAGTTTGCTACTCCGATTTTCGACGGTGCATCACTGGATGACCTGAACGAGATGACTGACAAAGCTGGTATTCCTCGGTATGGTAAATCTTACCTGTACGATGGTGGAACCGGTGAGCGTTTCGACCAGCCGGCAACCGTAGGTGTTACGTACTTCCTGAAACTGGGTCACATGGTTGATGATAAGATGCACGCCCGTTCAATCGGTCCGTACTCTTTGATTACTCAACAGCCTCTGGGTGGTAAAGCTCAGTTTGGTGGTCAGCGTTTCGGAGAAATGGAAGTTTGGGCACTGGAAGCCTTCGGTGCCGCACATGTTCTTCAGGAAATTCTTACAATTAAGTCTGACGACGTTGTAGGACGTTCTAAAGCTTACGAAGCAATTGTGAAGGGTGATCCGATGCCACAACCGGGTATTCCGGAATCTCTGAATGTATTGCTCCATGAGCTGAGAGGTTTAGGTTTAAGCTTTACTCTGGATTAATTCAACAACAATATAAGTAGGTGGGTTTCGGCTCATCTACTTTATCTATTGATAACTCTTTATAAATAAACAATATGGCCTTTAGAAAAGAAAACAAGATAAAGAGTAACTTTTCAAAAATAACCATCGGTCTGGCTTCTCCTGAAGAGATTCTTGAAAACTCTAGTGGTGAAGTTCTGAAACCGGAAACGATTAACTATCGTACGTACAAACCTGAGCGCGACGGTCTTTTCTGCGAACGTATCTTCGGTCCGATCAAGGACTATGAGTGTCATTGCGGAAAATACAAGCGTATCCGTTATAAAGGTATTGTCTGCGATCGTTGCGGGGTAGAAGTTACAGAGAAGAAAGTGCGTCGCGAACGTATGGGACATATCCATCTGGTTGTTCCTGTCGCTCATATCTGGTATTTCCGTTCTCTACCCAACAAAATCGGGTATCTGTTAGGCTTGCCTACCAAGAAACTGGATTCTATCATTTATTATGAACGTTATGTGGTTATTCAGCCGGGTTGTGTAGACACTGTTGCTGAATTAGACCTGCTTTCGGAAGAAGAATACTTGCAGATTCTGGATAACCTGCCAAAGGAAAACCAAATGCTGGAAGATACGGATCCTAACAAGTTCATTGCAAAGATCGGTGCTGAAGCCGTTTATGATTTGCTGGCTCGTCTGGATTTGGATTCTCTATCTTACGAACTGCGTCACCGTGCAAGTACGGACGGTTCACAGCAACGTAAGAACGAAGCGTTGAAACGTTTGCAGGTTGTTGAATCTTTCCGTGCATCCAGAGGCCGTAACAAACCGGAATGGATGATCGTAAAGGTCGTTCCTGTTATTCCGCCGGAATTGCGTCCGTTGGTTCCGTTGGATGGCGGACGTTTCGCTACATCCGACTTGAATGATTTGTATCGTCGTGTTATTATCCGTAATAACCGTCTGAAACGATTAATCGATATTAAGGCTCCGGAAGTAATCTTACGTAATGAAAAACGTATGCTTCAGGAAGCTGTGGACTCTCTGTTCGACAACTCTCGTAAATCGAGTGCCGTTAAGACAGATGCTAACCGTCCGTTGAAGTCATTGTCCGACAGTTTGAAAGGTAAACAAGGTCGTTTCCGTCAGAACTTGTTGGGTAAACGTGTTGACTACTCTGCCCGTTCGGTTATCGTTGTAGGTCCTGAATTAAAAATGCATGAGTGCGGTCTGCCGAAGAATATGGCTGCCGAACTTTATAAACCTTTCGTTATCCGTAAATTGATCGAACGCGGTATCGTTAAAACGGTTAAGTCTGCCAAGAAGATTGTGGACCGTAAGGAACCGGTTGTTTGGGATATCCTGGAATATGTAATGAAAGGTCACCCTGTGTTGCTGAACCGTGCACCGACACTGCACCGTTTGGGTATCCAGGCATTCCAGCCTAAACTGATCGAAGGTAAGGCTATCCAGTTGCACCCGTTGGCTTGTACGGCATTCAACGCCGACTTCGACGGTGACCAGATGGCTGTTCACTTGCCTTTAGGAAATGAAGCTGTATTGGAAGCACAGATGCTGATGCTTGCTTCTCATAACATTTTGAACCCGGCTAATGGTGCGCCTATCACCGTTCCTTCTCAGGACATGGTGCTTGGTCTGTATTATATCACCAAGATGCGTAAGGGTACATTAGGAGAAGGTCTGGTATTCTACGGACCGGAAGAAGCGACTATTGCATATAACGAAAAGAAAGTAGATATCCATGCACCTATCAAGGTTTACGTTGATAACGTAGAAGAAGATGGCAAGCTGGTGCGTAAAATGATCGAAACATCTATCGGTCGTTTGATGGTAAATGAATTCGTTCCTTTCGAAGTTGGTTATATCAATGAAGTATTAGGAAAGAAATCTTTACGTGATATTATCGGTAAAGTAATCAAGATATGTGGTGTTGCCCGTACGGCTCAGTTCCTGGATGATATCAAGAACCTGGGTTACTACATGGCATTTAAGGGCGGTCTGTCATTCAACCTGGCCGACGTGCTTATTCCGCCAGAAAAAGATGACCTGGTAAAAGAAGGTTACGATGAAGTGGAACAGATTCTGGCTAACTATAGCATGGGTTTCATTACCTTCAACGAACGTTACAACCAGATTATTGATACATGGACACATGTCAACAGTAAGTTGTCTAATATCCTGATGAAACAGCTGACAAATGACAATGACGGGTTTAACTCTGTATTCATGATGATGGACTCCGGTGCCCGTGGTTCTAAAGAACAGATTCGTCAGTTGTCCGGTATGCGTGGTTTGATGGCAAAACCGCAGAAGAGTGGTGCTGAAGGTGGTCAGATTATTGAAAACCCGATCCTTTCAAACTTTAAAGAAGGTTTGTCAGTGTTGGAGTACTTCATCTCTACCCACGGTGCTCGTAAAGGTTTGGCCGATACCGCGTTGAAGACTGCCGATGCTGGTTACCTGACTCGTCGTCTGGTAGACGTATCGCATGACGTTATCATCAATGAAGAAGACTGTGGTACGCTTCGTGGTCTGATTTGTACGGAATTGAAGAATAACGAAGAAGTTATCGCTTCTCTGTATGAACGTATCCTGGGACGTGTATCTGTTCATGATATCCAGCATCCGTTGACTGGTGAATTGATTGTTGCTGCCGGTGAAGAAATTCGCGAAGACGCTGCTAAGCTGATCCAGGATTCTCCTATCGAAAGTGTGGAAATCCGTTCGGTACTTACCTGTGAATCCAAGAAAGGTGTTTGTGCTAAGTGTTACGGACGTAACCTGGCTACAGGCCGTATGGTTCAGAAGGGTGAAGTTGTCGGGGTTATCGCAGCACAGTCTATCGGTGAGCCGGGTACACAGTTGACACTGCGTACATTCCACGTCGGTGGTATCGCATCTAACATTGCAACAGAAAACAGTATTACATCTAAATACGACGGTATTCTGGAAATCGACGAACTTCGTGCCGTAGAAGCTGATGATGCATCAGCAGGTAAGAAGTATCAGGTAGTAGTAAGCCGTCTGGCTGAAATGCGTATCGTTGATCCGAATACGAAGATTGTATTACTGACTCATAATATCCCTTACGGTTCTAAATTGTTCTTCAATAACGGAGACAAGATTAGCAAGGGGGACGTAATTATTGAATGGGACCCGTTCAATGCCGTTATCGTATCGGAAGTTTCCGGTAAGATCGAATTTGAAAGCGTTGTAGAAGGTGTTACTTACAAAGTTGAAAGTGACGAAACTACAGGTTTGAAAGAAAAGATCATTATCGAATCTAAGGATAAGACAAAAGCTCCGGCTGCTCACATCGTTGATGAAAACGGTAATTATCTGAAAAACTATTCATTGCCGCTGGGCGCTCACGTTGTCAAAGAGAACGGCGATCCTGTTAAGGCTGGTGAAGTTTTGGTTAAGATACCGCGTGCAGTAGGTAAGGCTGGTGATATCACCGGTGGTCTTCCCCGTGTTACCGAGTTGTTTGAAGCTCGTAACCCGTCTAACCCGGCTGTCGTTTCTGAAATCGACGGTGAAGTTGGATTCGGTAAGATCAAACGTGGTAACCGTGAAATCACTGTAACCTCTAAATTGGGTGAAGTGAAGAAGTACATGGTGCCATTGTCAAAACAGCTTTTGGTTCAGGAAAATGACTATATCCGTGCCGGTATGCCGTTGTCCGACGGTGCTATCACTCCTTCGGATATCCTTGCTATCAAGGGCCCGACGGCTGTTCAGGAATATATCGTGAACGAAGTACAGGACGTTTACCGTCTGCAGGGTGTGAAGATTAACGACAAACACTTCGAAGTTATCGTTCGTCAGATGATGCGTAAGGTAGAAGTGGTTGATCCGGGAGATACTCGCTTCCTGGAACAGCAGGTGGTTGATAAGCTGGAAGTAATGGATGAGAACGATCGTATCTGGGGCAAGAAAGTTGTTATGGATCCGGGAGATTCTCAGACAATGCAGGCTGGTCAGATCGTAACAGCCCGTAAGCTGAGAGACGAAAACAGTATGTTGAAACGTCGTGACATGAAACTTGTAGAAGTTCGTGACGCTGTTCCTGCTACTGCAAATCAGATCCTTCAGGGTATTACACGTGCTGCATTGCAGACAAACAGCTTTATGTCTGCCGCATCTTTCCAGGAAACTACGAAGGTGTTGAACGAAGCTGCTATCAACGGAAAGGTAGACCGTCTGGAAGGTTTGAAAGAAAACGTTATCTGCGGTCACTTGATCCCGGCTGGTACAGGTCAGAGAGATTTCGACAAGTTGGTTGTCGGTGCTAAAGATGAATTCGAACGTATCTTTGCCAACCGCAAGAATGTTGTTGATTTCAATGCGATGGACAGAGATGATGAGTAAATAGCTTATCATATAATATAAAAGAAGGCTTTCGGTTTATTTCCGGAAGCCTTTTTTGTTTTTAGTAATTTGCTTAATCAGTATAGAACTCTTACTTTTGTCTGTCGCCTATATTAACTAACTATATAAAGTATCATGAAACATCCATGAAATAAATTTCGTCCAAGAGAATGTAAATAGGGGG
>NZ_QTMM01000024.1:0-108045 GCF_003635445.1 Parabacteroides sp. AF17-3
AAAAGGCGCTCCCGTCACAAAAACTCTCAATGAAAATACCCAGTTGACCTTCTCGTTAGACAATGCAAAGCAGAGAGGAGCGAAAAAGGCGACCGTCACACTCAAAAACAAGATTGGCGGCGAAAACACCGTCTTCACCGTATCACCGGTATTCCCCGTCCCCACCGTCACTTTTGTCAGCGGAAGCAACTCGCCCACCCAAAACACGATGACGGGCACTGACATCAAATTGTATCAGGTGGAAGGATCGCAAGTTAGCATCAAAGCAAATGCACTGGGTGGTACCTGCGTCAAAAATATCGAAGGCGACATTACCGTTGAGGCGGCCGACGATTATGCTGTAGAAAAGACCTATGTGGTCACCTGGAAGAGCGGTAATTCTGCCACTTTCCAGATTGCTAACAAATCGGACGAGATAAAGGCTACTACTACGTATACGGTAAATGCACCGGCTACGACAATTGAGGCATCAAACCTCTATGTAAAAGCGGCTAACTCTGGAAATACAAACATATCCGTCACTTCTCCTGAAGGAGTTAAGGCAACTGTATTGAATTGGAACAAAGGCGATCAATGGTTTGACATCTCAACAGACCAAACTACTGGAAGCGGTGCTAAAAATATTGTAATCACCCAACGCAATAATATAAACGCGATAATGAAATCTGTTACCATCCGACTGACCAATAAAAAACAATCTGTTCCAAACAGACTGGTGCAACTTGGCGCATTCCGACATCGAGCGAGTGGAGAACAATATTGGGAACCAGCGGAACAGATGTATTATCATCATCATCTGCTCTATGGCAAGATTGGTATAATAAGAATCTGTTTGTATTGACCTCGGGAGCATATCTTTCTATGACCAGTTATTTCAGTTCTGATTCTGAAACGATGAGATTTTTTTCAGGAGGTGCGAATGTAGCTACTGAAAATAATCAGAATACAATTGGACACGTTCGTTGTATCACTGATAAATAGAAAACAAATAACAAAAACGGCAAGCAGGCTCCGCCTGAGCGATCTTTGACATGATGGGATTGATAGGAAAAAGATAAATCTGTTTCTAATCAAGTGTTGTAAAAACAATGAGACTAAACTGATTCTATTTTGAAAATATTTTAATCAACTTGTATTCTATATCAATTGAAAACAATACCTTTGCCTACATAATTCAACAATCAAAACATATTAATTATGAAAGACAAAGGAGAAATTATTGTTTATCAATCTGAAAACACCTTACAATTAGAGGTTAGAATGGAAGATGAAACCGTTTGGCTGACCCAGGCACAAATGATAGAATTATTTCAAAGAGATCAATCAGTTATAGCCAGACACATCGGAAACATTTTCAAAGAAAAAGAGTTGGATGAAAAAAGCAATATGCATTTTTTGCATATTGCAAATTCAGATAAACCGGTGAAGGTCTATAGCCTCGACGTTATTATCTCTGTTGGCTATCGAGTAAAGTCACAAAGAGGTACTCAATTCAGGATATGGGCGAACAAAGTACTTAAAGAATATATGTTTAAAGGATATGTTATTAATCAACGCATAAACAAAATAGAAGTGACTATTTACACAAACCAGATACCGAAACAGTTATCGTTGGATTTGCAGCGTCACAACGCTCAATATGATCCAATCGACATCCAATTGTTTAGACAGTCGCACGACCGTTTCCTGATCATAGATGAAAAAGAACTTTACCATATCGGTACTTCCTTGAAAGATTTAGGAAAGAAATGGTTCGCTTTCTCTAAAATACAATTAGATATAAAAGAATTACTAAATCATTTATAAAACAGAAACTCCCTTCTTATTTCTTTTCCCTGTCAATCGCATCTGTAACCTAACGACAGATGCACCAATCGTTACGCAGCCCCCAGCAAGGGGTTGCGCAGCTTTTTGTGTGCGTTTGTGTAAACAGCCACCCCGGGACAGTTTCCCGGACAGGTTCCGCCCGAGGGCGACATCTGGTTCCGCTTCGTGGGCGGAGGTGGCTACTGAACAATTATTAGGTAAAACCTATTGTTTTCGTTTAGATAAAGATTTATCCATAATAACATGTGCTTTTACAAAAGGCCTCTACGAAATACGTGTAGAGGCTGAAAGTAATAAAGAATTAGCATTAAAAAAACGGAAGCCGCTCATACCACGACTTCCGTTTCCATCATCTTATACTCTTACCTTAATCTAATAACTGTATATCATCTAAAAGTTTCTTCCGGTATCCCACCATAGACGGGTTCCACAATTGTCGGCGCCACCCAATGCCTTTGTCAAAGCAGCATACTGCTCGGGATTGGCTGTTTGGATGCCGACAAAGAAGTTTAGTCTGCGCGGTCCCAGATTTGTATCGATTGTTCCCTGGCTGTCGTTCACCAAAACCGGGAACAGCTTAGGATAACCAGTGCGCCTTTGTTCGGCCCAAGCCTCACAGCCTTCGGGATAGCAGGCAATCCATTTCTGGGTAATAATCTTTTCAAGTTTTTCTTCGTTTGAAGCAGCGTTGTCCCATGCAGGAGTTACCTGGCTCATAGCTTCTACATTGAAAGCAGCATTGAAAGCATCCTGATAGCCTTTCGGCGTTTTCGTACTTTCCAGATATACGGCAACATCTTTAGCTCCCCACTGTGCAAAAGAGGCTTTAACGCCGTTTTCATAACAAGAACCCGGATTTTCGGAAGACCAACCTCTCAAAGCGGCCTCTGCACGCAGAAACCATACCTCGGCTGCTGTCATCAAGATAGCATTAGACGTCTGTGAAATAGTACTTTTCGAATGCTTGCTGTAATTTTTATGGTTGAACCCTGTTCCCTGGCGGATTCCTTTATAAGTTCCCTTCACCGGAACAATTTCAGTGCCTTCGCCACCAGCCGCTCTATCAAAATACTTCGGCAAACGGGGGTCATCATAACCACCCAAATAAGATTCCATGTTCGCATTCAGAAATACTTCACCCCAGCCTTTATTGATTTCACCGAACGGGTTATTATAACCGGTTCCGTCGGTAGAAACAGCCACGATATCGTTATCTTCTTCCAACAAACCTCCTGCATCCGTCAAAGCTTTCTTGGCTTCTGAGGCTGCCAGTACGGGGTCGGCCATGGCAATACGGATAGCGAGACGGAGGCGCAACGAATTAGCAAACCGTATCCATTCGGCATACGTACGTTTGCCCTGCGGCATCAGGATATCAAATTTGGCAAAGTTTTCCACATCCGGATTTGCTTCCATATAGGCACGTATCAAGCCGATTCCGGCATCCAAGTCTTCAAAGAATGCCTTATAAGCCTCAGCCTGTGTATCCGGCATGGAACCAGTCTTCGAACCAAACTGTGTATAGACGATAGGACCATACAAATCAGATACACGGTGCATCAGTTCAACCTTCAATATCTGGGTAATACCATAGAAAGAAGGATAATCTTTCTCCGTCAGATCTTCGGATTTCTGAATCTCCGTCATGATATATCCGTAGGTGTTTTCCCAAAACGAACCGTTCCATCCGTCCTGCATATTATAGGTTGTGTTCCCACGCCCTTCATTAAACGGATTGAAGTCGTGCACATAACCGGAAAACATATCGGCACCCAAGTTCTGCATTACCTGGAACGGCCAGTTCTTACCACCACCCCAGTCGTAATTAAAATAAATACCCTGCTGAACTACTCCCAGAGGAATACCGTATTTATTGAACTCCTGCTCTTTCGATTTATCCGGGAAACCGGCCTGGTTCGTATTATAAGATTCAAAATCATCCGTACAAGCTGAAAAACCGATCAATCCGCCCAGAAAAATTGCGGCTATATATTTATAATTCTTTTTCATAATATACTGTCTTTATTAGAATGTAAATTTAACATTGAAACCTAAGCTTCTGGTAGTCGGCATACCGAATACATCGATACCCTGGTTGTCGTTGCCTGTTGAAAGGACTGCATCCGGATCGAAAGGAGCCGATTTGTGGAAGAAGAATAAGTTACGACCGACAAATGACAACTGTACATCCTGGAAAACCTTCGTTTTCTCCAGCAATCTCTTCGGGAACGTATAGCCTAAAGATAGTTCACGCAGGCGGATATTGGTTGCACTATACATATAATATTCGGTACATCCGTTACGACCGCTGACAGCCGTATAGAATTTATCCGGTTTCACTTGCGTACCTTCCAGGTCTACAAATCCAGCATTACGTGCTGCAGCTGATTCGACGCTCACACCCTTCTGGTCCATATCGGCCTGTGTCTGCGACAAAACATCGCCACCAAAGCGGCCATCGATCAGGAAGTAAAGGCTAAATCCTTTATAAGTCAAGGTATTTCCCCAGCCCAACATAAAGTCAGGATTGCTATTACCTACTTTGACCGTATTACCCGAACCGACTACGTTAGGAACCAAATCACCATCCTCATCCTTCGAGAAAACAATTTGGCCTGTCGCTTCGTCGCGTTCGAACGCCTTGCCATAAATATCACCCAGTGCACCGCCTTCTACAAGACGCATGGAGTAAGAGGAAGAGAAACCTTCGTCGCCATAGACAAATGTCTTCAGGTCAGGATGAAGTTCGATCACTTTGTTCTTATTCGTTGAGAAGTTGAATGAAGTCTTCCAACGGAAATCTTCTGTCATTACCGGTGTGATACCCAAGCTGATTTCAACACCCTGATTCTGGATGTTACCGGCATTCACATAGTAATATTTATAAGCTGCACCAGCAGAAGAAGGCAAAGTAAACAACTGGTTCTTCGTGTTTGTCTTATAGTAAGTGAAATCGAAGTCCAAACGGTAATCGAAGAATTTCCATTCCGTACCTACTTCCCATGAAGTACTCATTTCAGGTTTCAGTTCATCGAACGGAGCTTTTGAATTCGTCTGGATAGCTCCGCCAGCCACGATCAGGTCGTTGCTTCCGGCAACCGGATTACTGATGAAAAGAGGCAGGTCATTACCTACTTTACTCCATGAACCTCTTACCTTACCGAAGTTGATCCATTCCGGCATCGTCAGCGAGTTATTGATGATCCATGACAAGCCAACCGACGGATAGAAGAAACTGCTGTGTTTTGTATAAGCCAGCGTCGACGACCAGTCGTTACGGGCGGTCAGGTCCAGATATAAACTTTCTTTCCATCCCAGCTGGGCGGTTGCAAAGACAGACTGCATCACACGTTTCTGATCGATCTGTTGGTCGATATAAGAAGCCGTAGACATGATGATGTTAGCTACCGAGAACTGGTTCGGATAATACAGGGAAGCAGTCTTTGAATCCAGCCTCAGGGAGTTGACTGTTGTACTATTAATACTACCACCGATAGCGCCTGTCAAAGCAAAGTCGTCCCATTTCTTATTAAACATAGCCATAAAGTCTCCATAATACAACGTTTCCGTATGATTCAGGTCTATATAACGGCCGTTCGATCCGGCAATAGCCGGTGCGGTCGATGCATACATTTTCTGGTTATATGTATCGTGTGTATAATCGACTGTTCCACGAGCTTGCAGGCTCAACCAATCTGTAATCTTCAGGCTGGCCGTCAAAGAAGTGATGGCACGGGTACGTTTGTCGTTACTTTTAATACGGTTAGTGATCCAATACGGATTCTGTTCCATATCACGTTCGGCATCTGTATACCAGTTTTGTTCCATCAAATTGCGGGTGTCGTTGAAAGTTTCAAAGTTCGTGCGATACTCACCGATATTCTCGCCACGCGGGAAACGGTAAAGACCTACCAACGGGTTCATGTAATAACCACCGGAGGCCGGACGGTTCTTGATACTCTGCGACAGTAAATTCACGTTCGCATCCAGTTTCAGGTAATCATCAAAGAAACTGGCGGTTTCGCGGAAATTCAGGTTATGCTTCTGCATCTTATTATGCTCCACGATACCTTTTGCGGTTGTGTTGGCATATGAGAAATAAGTCTGCATCTTTTCGTTACCGGTCGTAAGAGACAGGGAGTTGATAGCGGTCACTCCATTCTGGAAGAAGTCACCGACATTATCATAAGGGGTCAGACTCCCCTTCGGTCCCCAACTGGTCTTCGTTTCCTTATCCATTCCGTATTCATTCTGAAATTCCGGTAAACTCATGGCATGATCGACCGTCAGGTTGGAAGAGAAAGTGATCTTCTGCACGCCAGCTTTCCCTTTCTTCGTTGTGATCAGGATAACACCGTTGGCTGCTTGCGAACCGTAAAGAGCGGCAGCGGAAGCACCTTTCAGGATACTCATGCTTTCGATATCGTCCGGGTTGAGGTTGGAAATACCATCGCCACCATCACGGTTACCGGCATCTGCCGTACCACCGATTGCGCTGACAGCCTGTTCGTTACTGCTATTCAACATCGGTACACCATCGATTACATATAAAGGTTGGTTGTTTCCGCTTACCGAACGGTTACCACGAATAGATACTTTGGCTGAACCACCCAATCCGGAAGAACTTTTGTTGATCTGAACCCCTGCTGTCTTACCAGCCAGAGCGTTAATCATATTCGGGTCTTTCGCACGTGTCAGCTCATCGCCCCCCACCTGCTGGGTCGAATAAGTAAGGGAGGCTTCTTTCTTTTTGATACCCAAAGCCGTGACTACCACTTCTTCGATATTCTGGGTATCTTCTGCCAATTGTACATTCAGAGAAGACTGGCCGGCATATTTAACTTCCTGCGGGTTATATCCGATATAAGATATAACGATAACGGAATTTTGAGGAACGGTCAATGTAAATTTACCATCGATATCGGTAATCGTACCGTTGGTTGTACCTTTTTGCAACACGTTGGCACCGATGATCGGTTCGCCCGTTTTATCAGTAACAACACCTGTTACCGTCTTTCCGGCCTGTTGCATGATCGCTTCCTTTTTATTAAGGATAATTTTTGTGTTTACTACTGTATAAGCGATATCGGAATCACCGAACAGTTTGTTTAGCACATCGAAAATGTTCTTTTCGTCTACTTTTACAGATACTTTACGGCTGGTGTTTACAATATTGGCATCATAGATAAACGAGAAGTCCGTTTCATTTTCAACAGCTTCGAGCACACTGGCGATCGTACTGTTCGACATATCCAGCGAAAGCGTAGCATTTTGTGCATACGTATTACCCGCTACTGCGATACCAAGACTAAGGAAAAAGAATACAACGCTCAATCTCATAACTAATGGTATTTTTCGGAAGAGAGAATAACTTTTCTTACCGATAATTTCTAAGGTTACAATTTTATTCATAATTTTGTGATGCTTATTATTTAATATAAAGTTAACTATAGCTGCGTCAACAGCTTGGACTTTTACATGCGGGAAGATGCGTCAACATCTTTCTGCATGTTTTTTTGGACTCTTTTTTACTTCCACATAGGCATTCTGATTTAAAAAGGTTCTACACTATTATTTATTCTTTCGATATTTCTATAACAGACATTTCCAAACGATTATCATTCGTTATGACCGGCTTATCGATCTTAAACTTGATATCCGAGGCGAGCTTGATATATTCCATGACCTGCGGCAATTGCTCATTTTTAAACCTTGCGGTAATGATGGCATTCAGCACGTCCCGGTCTTTCACGTTAAACTGTACATTATAATGGCGTCGCAACGTCTTCAGGACCTGCCCCATCGGAGTATTCTTGAAAATGATCTCACCATTACGCCAGGCTACCTTATTATCTGCGTTGACCGAAGTGATAGATAATTTTCCACCTACCCTCGTAAAATCCGCTTTCTCGTCGGGTTTCAGAATCTGATGAACGATTTTACCTCCTGCCTGTGCTATATTCAATTTCACAGAGCCTTCCACCAAAGTTGTGGAAACAACATCGTCATCATTATAGGCAGATACATCGAAACGTGTTCCGAGCACTTCCACAGAATAGACCGGATCGACTTTCACGATAAAAGGCTTTTCCGGATTCTTCGTCACTTCAAAATAACCTTGCCCGGTCAATTCAACCAGCCGGCACTCAGGCCAGAAATTTTCAGGATACTTCAAAGAACTTCCGGCATTCAACCAAACTTTCGATCCGTCAGGCAATTCGAAAGTCGAAACCACTCCGGGATTGGTGCGCACTTCTACCATGCGCACCTTCTCTTTACCCGTCTGCATAAAGAAA
Organism: Parabacteroides sp. AF17-3; assembly: GCF_003635445.1. Classification (NCBI taxonomy): domain Bacteria; kingdom Pseudomonadati; phylum Bacteroidota; class Bacteroidia; order Bacteroidales; family Tannerellaceae; genus Parabacteroides; species Parabacteroides sp. AF17-3. Next base: position 8,124 of record NZ_QTMM01000024.1, read on the forward strand.
TAGGCAGATAAAACTAATACCGGAATGAACAGTATCGCTGCAACTCTTTGCATAAACTGTAGGGAGTGGCGGAAACTAACCTTTTTATTTTGTTTACGTACTCTCGATTTGAAACGGACCAAAGCCATTTCGGGATCGACCGATTCCATTACCCGCAAACGGTCAGTCACCTGCAAGGTGAAATAGACCTGTTCCAGTAGTTTCTCGTTCTCGGTCGACTCGGCAACCCAGTCGTCAACCCGGGTACGTTCCTCGTCAGTCAATGTTCCGTCGAGATATTTTATCAGTATGTTTTCGTCTACTATCATCTTTTTTCCTGTTTCTATAATTAATACAATTCAGAAAAAAGATATACTAAACGAAAATGTGATTTTTTTTAGAAAAAGTTCAATATCTTTTCCTGCTTCTCGATTGTTATCTAATAAACAGATAGTTATAATAAATAAAAAGCATATGAAAAAGATTGTTTTACTTCGCCACGGCGAAAGCGCATGGAACAAAGAAAACCGGTTTACGGGTTGGACGGATGTTGATCTGACAGAAAAAGGGATTGAAGAAGCATATAAAGCAGGTGAATTACTAAGAAAAGAAGGATATGTGTTCGATAAAGCATACACCTCCTACCTGAAACGTGCCGTCAAAACATTAAATTGCGTACTCGACCGCATGGACCAGGATTGGATTCCGGTAGAGAAAAGCTGGCGTTTGAATGAAAAACATTACGGAGCCTTACAAGGTCTCAACAAAAGCGAGACAGCCGAAAAATATGGTGATGAACAGGTCCTGATCTGGCGCAGAAGTTACGATGTGGCTCCGCATGCATTGAAAGAGGACGATCCGCGTAACCCCCGATTCGAAATACGTTATAAAGATGTACCCGATGCCGAATTGCCACGTACGGAATCACTGAAAGATACTGTCGAACGCATCCTCCCTTATTGGAAAGACGTCATTTTTCCTTCGCTCGAAACTGCCGACCAGATTTTAGTGACAGCCCACGGCAACAGCCTGAGAGGTATTATTAAATATGTACGTAACATACCGGATGAAGAGATCGTACACCTGAATCTTCCGACAGCCGTCCCTTACGTACTCGAATTCGATGACGACCTGAATCTTGTAAAAGATTATTTCCTGGGGGATCCGGAAGAGATCAAAAAACTGATGGAAGCAGTTGCCAACCAGGGGAAAAAAACAAAGAAATAATTATTTATCATAGCTGACGCCCGGAAATATTTCACAAAAACCCGGGCGTTAATTGTTAATTCTTAAAATATTTGTTTAAGTTTGCACTATATCAAAACATTCATATCAGTGATAACAAGCAATGAAGAGACCTTAAATAGACTTAAAGCCGGTGACGAGAGTGTATTCGATGCGGTCTACAAACAATATTATAAAGGGTTATGCGCCTTCGCCTCCCAATATGTAGCCGAGACGGAAACGGAAGAAATCGTACAGGAAGTGATGATGTGGCTTTGGGAAAACCGTGCGATGCTGGTTCCTCAAATGTCCCTCAAATCATTGCTGTTTACTATTGTCAAAAATAAATGCCTGAATAATATAACCCACAATCAAATCAAACAACGGGTACACGAAAAGTTGTATGCCAAATTTGAAAATCAATTCGAAGATCCGGATTTTTACATAGAAGGAGAATTGATCGCCTTGGCAACCAAGGCGATCAGGGAGCTCCCTGAAGAATACCGGAAAGCATTCGAAATGAATCGTTTCGGACATCTAACCTACAACGAAATAGCCGAGCGTACCGGTGTATCACCCAAAACTATCGCTTACCGCATATCACAGTCTTTGAAAATACTACGCACGGAACTGAAAGAATACATGCCGCTTTTTCTAGCTCTCTTACATTGACAACATAGCAATATCGACATTTTGTCCACAAAGCTATCATTTACATTTTAACGCAAATAGCTTCTCATTTTAAACAAAACGATACGTTAAAAAATATTACCCGCTGGGGTATTTTATTTTACCCGGTATATTAATCCGATTTACCCGGTTGGGTAGTGTCATTTTGATAATCGGAAAAACGGAGAATATGACAGGACAATCTTAATCCATCCTTAAACAAAAATAAATGAATCATGTTTAAATAATAAAGTGGCCTCTTTATAAAAAACAACTTAAAATATAACAGTATATGAAACGTACATTTTTAATGATAGCATTTGCCGCACTGGCAACTATCGCATATAGTCAAACCGACGATAAAGGTTACGAAGAAGGAAAATATGTATTGAAAGGCGTATCAGGCCTCAACTTGTCGCAAACAGCGATGACCAACTGGTCAGCCGGAGGTGAAAACTCAGTAGCCGGAAATGCCTACCTGAACGGTTCGCTGACACACAAAAACGGAAACTGGCTCTGGGTGACTAACCTGGTTCTCGATTACGGACTGACAAAAACCAAGTCGCAGGGGATGCGCAAGAGCACCGACAAGATCGGACTTTCCACCCAGCTGGGCTATTCAACGAACAATGTCTGGTTCTACACACTAATGGGCGACCTGAACACACAGTTTGCCAAAGGATACAATTATCCGGACAAGGAACATTATATCTCCAACTTTTTCGCGCCGGCCTATTCCAACGTCTCGCTGGGTATGGAATACCGCCCGAAAAGCAATTATTCGATCTACCTCTCTCCCGTTTCAGCAAAAATGACTTTTGTTGAGGACGATTACCTGTCCGATCTGGGCGCATTCGGTGTCGATCCCGGTGACCGTTTCAAGATCGAATGTGGCGCTTACCTCAAAGCCCGTGCAGAAATGCCGGTGATGGAAAACGTAAGCCTGATCACTACAGCCGATTTTTTCACTCCGTATAGTAATCAGTTCGGAAACATCGATGTCAACTGGGACATGCTCATTAGTATGAAGATCAACAAATTCCTGTCGGCTACGCTCAACACGACACTGAAATACGACAACGACGTGAAAACCTTCGATGACAACGGTACGAAACATGGGGCAAAAGTACAGTTCAAAGAGATACTCGGCGTAGGTCTTGCCTATAATTTTTAGGAATAGAAAGGAGACTGCCTGTGTTTTTAAGAAAAAACCTTCCGCAATCGGTTGCAGTATCCAAAAGAAAGGAGTAAATTTGCACGTCGAAAACAAATATGATTAGAAATGATCGATAAAATTAAAGCTCTGCTTCAGGAAGTAGAGAATATGAAGGCTGCAAATGCCGAAGAGCTGGAAGCTTTACGCATCAAATACCTCAGCAAGAAAGGAGAAATTTCTGCGCTGATGAATGATTTCCGCAACGTTGCGGCTGACCAGAAGCGTGAAGTGGGTAAATTCCTCAACGAGCTGAAAGAAGCTACTCAAAATAAAATCAATGAACTGAAAGAAGGTTTCGACAATGTACAGACCGGAAACGATGACATCGACCTGACGCGTACATCTTATCCTATCGAACTCGGCACACGCCACCCGCTTTCAATCGTTAAAAAGGAAATCTGCGACATCTTCGGACGTCTGGGATTCAGCATTGCTGAAGGTCCTGAAATCGAAGACGACTGGCATGTTTTCTCTTCTTTGAATTTTGCTGAAGACCATCCTGCACGTGATATGCAGGATACGTTCTTCATACAACATAATCCGGATGTGTTATTGCGAACACATACATCATCGGTACAGACTCGTGTGATGGAGACTCAGGAACCTCCTATCCGCATCATCTGCCCCGGACGTGTATATCGTAATGAAGCTATTTCTTATCGCGCACACTGTTTCTTCCACCAGGTAGAAGCCCTGTATGTTGACAAGAATGTCTCATTCGCCGACCTGAAACAGGCATTGCTTTTCTTTGCAAAAGAAATGTTCGGTCCGGAAACGAAAATACGTTTACGCCCCTCCTACTTCCCGTTCACAGAGCCATCTGCTGAGATGGATATTTCCTGTAACCTGTGTGGCGGTAAAGGATGTGCATTCTGTAAACATACCGGTTGGGTAGAAATACTCGGTTGCGGTATGGTAGACCCGAATGTACTCGAAAATTGCGGTATCGACAGCAAAGTTTATACCGGATATGCACTGGGAATGGGTATCGAACGTATTACAAACCTGAAATACCAAGTTAAAGACCTACGAATGTTCTCAGAAAACGATGTTCGTTTCCTGAAACAATTCGAATCAGCCAATTAAATTGAAAACCTAAATCATTTACCATCTTCCCCGGGCCTTTAACCAGCCCGGGGGAAACACACAAGGAGGATGAAATATGATAAAGGTTTTAATTTTAATTACAGGAGGAGCAATCGGATCGGCACTGCGTTATGGAGTTTCCATGTGGGTGCAGCGTTCGTTGCAGTACTCCTTTCCCTTTGGGATACTATCCGTTAATATAATCGGCTCTTTTCTGATCGGCTTCTGCTGGAGTCTTGCCGAAAATTACAACTTCTCAGCCAACACAAGGGCATTTCTTTTCACCGGCCTGTTTGGCGGATTTACAACTTTTTCTTCGTTTGCACTGGATACTATGTCACTGATAAAAATCGGTGATTATAAATTAGCTCTCTTAAACATACTGGCTAGTAACGTTTTAGGACTTATTGCCGTTTTCCTGGGTTTGTTACTCGGAAAAAATGTATTATCTTTAATGAAATAACAGGATGAAAAAAGAGGAACGATATAAAGGTGTATTAGACTGGTTCGAAGCAAACGTACCGGTTGCAGAAACGGAACTTCATTACGACGATCCGTACCAACTGCTTATTGCCGTGATTCTATCAGCTCAGTGCACCGACAAACGGGTGAATATGATTACGCCGGCTTTGTTTAGGGATTTCCCGACAGCAGAAGTGCTGGCAGCTTCCACACCGGAGGTCGTATTTGAATATATCCGTAGTGTCTCCTACCCGAACAATAAATCGAAGCATCTGGTCGGGATGGCCAAAATGCTGATGGCTGATTTCGGCGGCGTAGTCCCTTCGGACATAGACGAGTTGCAAAAGCTGCCCGGCGTAGGACGCAAGACAGCCAATGTGATCGCCTCTGTCGTCTACAACAAACCTGCAATGGCCGTAGACACCCACGTATTCCGTGTCGCCAACCGCATCGGATTGACAAACAACAGCAAAACACCGCTCGAAACAGAAAAAGAACTGGTGAAAAACATCCCGGAGAAACAGATACCTATCGCTCACCACTGGCTGATCCTGCACGGACGATACGTCTGCGTAGCCAGAAAGCCCAAATGTGAGGAATGCGGACTCAAGCCTTGGTGCAAATATTTCCTGAAGGCAAAAATTTAGAGAATGAGAATTTACAGGCGGGAAATAGTGATTATCATCTTAACTGCTCTCGCTACGCTGTCGGCAGTCTACTACTTTTTCGGTGACATGAAAGAGAGTAAAGAACTGGTGCAAACAGATTTATATACCCTGACTGCACCGGAACCGGAAGCGATACTTGCCGTAAACCGTCCTTCCGTTTTTGCCCGGATAATACTAACCAAGGAACCTGTTTACCAGGCATTCGCCTCTAAAATCCCTGAAATATATCTTACTATCATCCGAAAGAATCCGGAAATTGCCTCATTACATCTCTCATTCCATCCGCAGGGTATTGTAATGTATGTAAAAGCGGATAAAAGCATATCCCGACATATAGAAGAAAATGTTTTAAAAACAGCTTTCAAATCATTCGCTCCTCAACAGCAAACCAAAGGAGGCATCACTTTTACCTATTGCCCGGATGCCGGAAACCGCTTTTTCGGCTACTACCAACATAATGGCGTATGGGTTTCCAGTTACAGCAGGAAATTGCTGGAGGAAGTAGCGGCCATACAAAGAAAGCAAAAAAACAACCAGCCGAAGGAACAAATGCTACTCCGTAAAACACTCGACAGCAATGCTCCGCTTAACCTGATGATACAATCGAAACTGTTAGACTTATATGTGAAAGCGAACGATTCTACCCTATGGAGAATCAGCGACAGATGGCTGGGAGCCGACCTTTTTGAAAGCGAAGGGAATATTTGTTACTTTAGCAGTCTGCCGTATCATGAACCAGCCGACACACTTTTCAAGACGATTGGCGATACACTGTCGGTCAGATTAGAACAACATTTCCCGCAACTTCATATTTCCAGCCAGATTTATGAAGAAAACGGGAAAGTATATTATACCGGTTGCAGTTTGGGAATTTCCAATTGATCATATGCCAGATGAACATGCGGAGGCAACTCTTTTTCTACCTGGCTTTGCAAGCCGATCCGATGGCTCATATGAATCAGATAGGATTCTTTGGGACGGATGCGTCCGATCTGTTCTAATGCTTCTCCCACACTTTCATGCGTCGGATGCTCTTCCCAGCGCAAAGCAGTAATAATCAAAACATCCAATCCTTCCAGTTTGGCATATTCTTCTTCCGGAAGAGATTTCAGGTCGGTCAGGTAGGCCATATTCCCTATCCGGAACCCCAGGATAGGCAGTCTTCCGTGCATTACCCGGATAGGAATTATCTCTATCCCGGCAGCCATAAAAGGTTCTGTCGTCACACGGTGGATTTTTAGATTGGGAACACCCGGATATCTATTTTCGCGGAAAACATACGGGATACGCGTCTCTATGGCTTCAGCCACATTTTCTTCAGTATATATATGTATGTCTCCTTCCCGTCCGAACGGACGCAGGTCATCCAATCCTCCGACATGGTCATAATGTTCGTGTGAGATCAGGACGGCGTCCAGGTGGTATGTTTTACTTTGTATCATTTGCCAGCGGAAATCCGGTCCACAGTCCAGCAAGATACGCTTCCCCTCTGTTTCTACTAATACCGATGTACGCAGGCGCCAGTCGCGGGGATCTTTGCTTGTACAAACTTCACACTGACAGCCTATTTCGGGAACCCCGGTTGAAGTTCCCGTTCCCAGAAATGTAATTTTCATTATCCTACATATTTAACCTCAGGCATTATCTCGATGCCAAAACGATCTTTTACGGCAGTACGGATACTTTCCGCCACCAGAGCAATCTCGTGTCCCCGGGCTTCTCCCAGGTTGACCAGGACCAGTGCCTGTTTTTCATATACGCCGACCGGACCATGCGATTTGCCTTTAAAGCCACATTGTTCGATCAACCAACCGGCAGGAACTTTCACTTTTCCCTCACCAGCCGGATAAGAAGGCATACCGGAATATTGCTCCTTCAGTTTCTCAAACTGTGCAACAGGAATAACCGGATTCATAAAGAAACTGCCGGCATTTCCCAGCTTGTCCGGATCGGGCAGCTTCTCCTGACGGATCGCGATCACAGCCCGGCGGATTGCTTCCAATGTTACTTCCGGATATTTAGCCAGCTCTTCCTTCAGGTTTCCATAGTTGATGGAAAAGGATGGGCGTTTATCCAACCGTATTATTATATATGTAACAATGTGCGGGTCGTTATGTTCGTTTTTGAAATAACTGCTGCGATAGCCATACTGGCATTCTTCGTTCGTAAATATCCGCTTTTCAAAAGTCAACTGGTTGTATGTTTCCACACTTTCTATCACATCTTTTATCTCCGCCCCGTAGGCTCCGATGTTCTGGATAGCGGCAGCGCCAGCTTCACCCGGGATCAGGGAAAGATTTTCTATTCCTCCCCACCCGTTGGCAACGGCATGAGCAACAACATCGTCCCACCTTTCGGCGGCACCGACACGCAGCCAAATATGTTCGTCGGTTTCCTTCTCCACACGGATACCTTTGATGGCCGAGTGCAGGATGATACCGTTGAAGTCATTTATAAACAGCAGATTGCTTCCGCTGCCGATATGCAGCGACAAACACTCCTGAAAATACTCGTCCCGTAGAACCCGTCCTAATTCTTCTTCATTCGTATATTCCATGAACCACCGCGTCTTAACCGGCAGGTGAAATGTATTATGCTTCTCCAGGGAGTAATTCTCTTCTATCCTCATAATATCTGTTTATTTATTGCGGGACAAAAGTAGTAATAATGTGCTAATATGCCAATGTGCCAACATGCCAATTGAGAAATATCTTTATAATTGGCATATTGATCTATTGGCACATTGGCATATTATTATAAGGTATCTACGATTTCACGCTGTTTCGTGAAAAAGATCATCCGCTGTATCTCTCCGCTCTGCGAGATCAAAGTAGAGTAACGTTTCAACGACTGGATCCATTCTTTCTGGGCGCGGCAGATTTCCGGATGTTGCGAATCCATATAGTTGATAGCATAAAGACGGAACATGCACAACTGGAAGCTTCCTTTTTCCAGAAATGTATATGTAGCCTCAAAATTAATATTGGAAAGATACAAATAAACTTTGTTACCATTCGGATATTCCCCCCGGGCAGCAATCTGTTCCATTTCATCCAATAAACGATTCAGTTCCAGTTTCATCACTTCGATATCATCATCGCTCAGCATGTTCAGCCCTGCAAAATACTTGATCTCCCTAACCAACGACTGGAAAATATTATTATCAAGAATCGTATAGGTAGACGGAACCTGGCGGCACTCCTGCATCAGTTTACGCTGGGACTCCAGTATTTTCTCCGTCACAACGATATCCGACATACTTGCAGTGATCTTCATCCCGTTATTCTGATGCATCCACCGGCAAAGACGGAATTTGGTCAGACGCTCATATGGAGAATAAAATGTAAACGGAACGATATTACAAGCGGCACTGAGTACCGATTTGGGATCTTCCTTGGCAAATGTAAATAATTTATGATAACGTTTGAGTATATCATGGTAACTTTCCATCTGACTCATATTATTAGAGACATTCAGATTAAAAACGGCTCCTTCCGCCCGGTTGGTTCCAACGATCTGGTCCAGGGAAATCCCCAGACTCTGAGACAATAATGATACTTCATAAAATGTAAACGGAACCTCCCCACGCAACCGGCGATAAACGGCTTCCTTACCTATAGATATAATATCCATAATATAGTTAGCCAAATTTGTCTCCTCCGGGAGATGTTCCCTCATGGCTTTTATCAGCCCGTTATTCAATGCATCTTTCATAATTATTAGTGTGTTATTTACTATTTCTACTCATATATTCTTCTCACAATACAATAAAAATAAAGTGTGGTCAAATAGCATTAACGCCTTTCTTCGTTTCGATTATCGCAAACCAATGTGAATTAACGTTTTTTGTTTCTAAAATCGTAACAAAAGGCTACAGCTATTGTTTAATAAGAAATGCAAGCAAATTTTGTTGTCTGAAAAAAGACACCATATAAAAAAATCAATGCTTACATTTGCAATGTATATAATCATTAAAAAGAAACACTCATGAACAAAGCAGAACTTATCGAAGCCTTAGCAGATAAGGCAGGGTTACAAAAGCAAAAAGCAAAAAAAGTATTAGATGCTTACATCGAGATTGTAACCGAAAAAATGTCGCAAAAAGAGGAAATTACTCTTATCGGTTTTGGTACTTTAATACCTAGACCGCAAACTAGTCGCCTGGCTCGTAATCCTAAAACGGGTACTCCGGTACAGATTCCAGCTAGAACAACGGTAAAGTTCAAACCCGGTAAATTCTTGCTGGAGGCTATGAACGGCACTGGCGAAAAAAAATAATATGATTTATTTCTTTAACTTCCTTCTTGCTTCGGCAGGAAGGAAGTTTTTTACACCTCCTTTTTCTGTTTACTTTATCATATCTGCAAAAATACATACAGAAATCCACTAAAAAGGGGTGTTTTTAATGAATATCGAAACCGTAAGGTTCTAATTAAACAACCGCAAGCATGTCCCCAATTCAATTATCGCAATTTTAGAATCCGAACAGCACCTCTTGTTTCGGAATGTGAAACTTTTGCCCTATACCTGGAATTTTACAGAGAAACATTTGTATGATGCTCTAATTATATCTAATTTCGACACCGGAAATTTTAGTCTGCATATACAATATAATACACATGAAAATAGTTAATCTCGGAGAGTCAAACTCCATACTGAACAGGTTCGTATCCGAACTTAGAGATGTAAATATCCAGAAGGACAGCCTTCGTTTTCGTAGAAACATTGAACGCATCGGCGAAATCATGGCTTATGAAATCAGCAAAGATTTTGCCTACAGCCAAAAAGATATTCAAACCCCTTTAGGAGTCGCACCGATGAATACACCCGACGACCGGATAGTAATCAGTACGATATTACGTGCAGGACTTCCTTATCACCAGGGATTTTTAAGCTATCTCGATTATGCCGAAAATGCCTTTGTCTCTGCCTATCGCAAATATAAAGACCGTCTGAACTTTGACATTCACATCGAATATATCGCATCCCCGAGACTGACAGAGAAAACATTGATCATCACCGACCCGATGCTAGCCACCGGAAGTTCCATGGAACTGGCCTATGAAGCATTGTTGACCAAAGGACATCCTTCGCATATCCATGTGGCCTCCATCATCGCCAGCAAACAGGCAATAGAATATCTGCAAAGAAAAATGCCGGATGACAAAACAACGATTTGGATCGCCGCACTGGATGACGAACTGGACGATCATTCCTACATCATCCCCGGCCTGGGAGATGCCGGAGATCTTGCTTACGGAGAAAAAGAATAAAAGAATATTTTATCGGGGTAAGGAGAACCAAAAGCAGGAACCTTTTCCGGGCTCAGAACTTACTCCGATTTTTCCTTTCTGCTGTTCGACAATACTTTTGCAGATAGAAAGTCCCAACCCTGTACCTTGCTTAAAGTCATTTCCCTTATAAAAGCGGTCGAAGACATGAGCCTGCACTTCTTCACTCATCCCCTCTCCCGTATCCGTCACCGTAAAGACAACTTCATCAGGCTTTATTTCATAACCCAACATGATAGAACCTTTATCCGTGTGCTTGATCGCATTGTTTATGAAGTTGGAAAACAACTGGTTCAGGCGCACAGGATCGAAATCAAAAGTACAAGGCGACAAATCCGGCTGACTGCCAAGCACAACCCCCTCATGAAGTTTGATACTCAGCGACTTCACCAGATCATCCAAAAATTCTTTGAGCTCAATACGACTTGGTTTGAACTCAATTGTATTCGCTTCTATCTTAGCCAGATCCAGCACATCAGAGATCAACTGCAACAAAAGTTCATTATTCTTCTGAATAATCTCTACAAACTGCGACTGTTCCTCTTTATCATCCGTATCGACCAGTAAAGTAGAAAAGCCGACAATCGCATTCAGCGGAGTTCGGATCTCATGGCTCATATTTGCCAGGAAAGCAGACTTCAAGCGATCCAGTTCTTCTGCCTTTTCACGCTGTTGTTCAGTTTCTTTCAATTCCGTGATATCGTAATTCACACAGATCATTTCCAGTTTATCCGGATCATTCGACTGAGGGTTACGCATCACATTTACGCGTATCCACTTCCAACCGGAATCCGTCTTGATACGCAATTCCTTGCGGATACTGGTTGCCTCCCCTCTCTTAACCCGGTCAAAGAAGTCCATCATCACTTTACGGTCTTCCGGATGCACGGCGCTATATACACCAATAATCTGCTCCAACGGCGTGCCATCTTGTTCCCCCAGATTTTGATACCACTGGCTGATGGCATATCCTTCGCGTGTCAGCAAATCGAATTTGGCATATCCTACTTTCGCATAATGACTAACCAGGGTGAAGAAATATTCAAACTCCTCAATACGGTTATAAGCGACCATCTTATCCGTATTATCCAGATTAATGAATAGGTAATTGATCAGTTCACCTTTACTGTCATAAAGCATACTAACCTTGGTTATCAAGTCTATAACTCCGTTTTTCTTCGTCGGATAATACCCATTGGATATAATATCGCTAAAAGAATAAGTCAGGCGGAAAGAGACAGGTTTCCTCTTTCTCATCTTTTCCAGTACATCAGGGGGAATCTGAGGATTATCAAAGATGTTAACACCTAGGGCCTCTTTTTTCGAACCGAGTCCAAAAATATCTACATCCTTATTATTCATATCGACAAGATATCCGTCCTTATCATACAACTCTATGCCGACCGGTATATTCGTATAAATATTACGCAACAACTTTCCGCTATGGTCGAGCGCTTCGTTGATTCTCGCCATTTTCGTAATAATACTGATAATATTGGCGATGGACGAGAGCCATTGATAGTCTTCCAGCGTCCATATGCGATATTTATCTACAATATCGATCCCGATATATCCCAAAGCTTTTTTCTTTATGATCAAAGGAATCAGAACAAACGAAAGCACTCCTCTCTTCTGCAAATACATTTTTTCAGATTCCGCATCTTCCGGCAACTCGTTCAGATTGTTTATCATCACCGGATAAAGATTCCGTATTTTCCGTGTCGACCAAACCAGCGTGGAGACCGGTATATTCTGCAATGAGGAACGGACAGCGGCAACACCTTTGCTGCAAACTTCATACGTACAACTAAGCGTCTGCTTGTCATCACTGTATTCCATGATACAGGCACGCCCCTTTGTATCGATCGAAAAGAGAATTTCAGTCAGCACCAACTGGATAGATTCAACCAAATCGTTTGTCTGGATAAAAGAATGTAAGGCACGCGAAATACTCCCCAAATGCCTTAACAAACCATCTACCTGGCTGCCTTCCGTTGCCGGTTTATTCGTTTCTTCCTCGCTATATGGCACCAACTGAAGAATGCCTAACACATAAACACGTCCGGAAGGTTCGATCTCCCGCTTGCAAATTTTAGAACGAACAAACTTAAAGCCATAACAAGTCTTGATCGGAAATATCTGTTCGTAAATACCGACCTCCCTGAAATAAGCAAATTCATTGGCAATCCGGGCTCTATAATCTTCACGTATCAACTGGAGGAAATCTCTGGTCGGAATAATTTTATCTTTCAGTTCCAACAAACTGACCAGATAATCCGAACATATATAGACTCTCTTATCAAAGTCAATTTCCCACCAACCGACTTGCGCCGTATCCAGCAATAACTTATATTGAGCTGTATCCATTTTTTTAATACTAGTAAGCAACAAAATTCGTTATAATAAATCAGACCAGCAAATTTTATTTCTGTTTATATTCAACGGTTTTCAAAGATTCACACAAAAAAAGCGGAGACCAGTAAAAACCGATCCCCGCTTCCTTTCGGACTATATAGTCTGTTATTTCAATTCTTTTATACGGATATTACGGAATTTCACAGGAGAACCATGTCCCAGGAACCCGATATGTCCTTTCTTATTGAACAAGCCCGGATGTTCCTTACCGTCAGGAGTACCGTTCTTTACAGCGTCGCGAATGTTACCTTCCAATATCACTACACCATTAACTGTTACCTTGATATTATCTCCGTTTGCAACAATCTCTTCCTCATTCCATTCACCGACAGGCTTAAACGCTTTGTGGTGATCGGCATTCGTCGGGATGATGCCATAAACAGAACCATGATGCTGATATTTGGTAATATTCTTATAGATCGGATGTTCACAATCCAGAATCTGGATTTCCATACCTACATAAGCGGCATCACCTTCCATCGGAGTACGGATACCGACTCCGTTATTGGCTCCCGGTGTCAGCTGGAACTCGAAACGATAAATAAAGTTCCCGAATTCGTCCTTTGTATACAGGTTCCCACCATAGCTCTTGCTCGGTATCATGGAAATACAACCGTCTTCCATCGTATAATCTACCGTGTTACCAGTCCACTGATGCATATTTGTTCCGTCAAACAATAGTTTGAAACCTTCTTTCTGTTCTTCGGCAGATAATTTGTAAGGTTCTTTACGTTCCAGTTCCTTTACATATATATTACGGTAGTAAACCTTGCTACCATGAGCCTGCAATTCAATCTGTTCAACCGGGAAGATCGGCTGCTTGCGATCCCAATAGTTTTCAAGGATCACATCATCCACCACCTTCTCTCCGTTCAGAATAACTGTTACGCGGTCACCAACCATCTTGATATAGAAGCTGTTCCATTCGCCCAGCTTGTTATCAGCCACTTTAGACGGCTTGCTTTCATTTACCGAGTTATTATACAGACCACCTGAACCTACCTGGGCACCCACATTCACACGTGAAGTATCCCAGATCTGCACCTGAGGCGTTCCGCGCAAATAGATACCGGCATCGGCTTCAGGACCTGCGGGGTCAAGCATCCAGTCTACGTACATTTCAAAATCACCATATTGTTTATCCGTACACAGGTTATCACCTTTACCGTTGAAGACAAGCATACCATCATTCACACTCCAGCCGCTACGCATAATCTCGTCAGCCTTTTCCTGAGCTTTCTCCAATTGGGCCGGTTTCATTTTCGCACGGGCAATCGGGTTCTGTACCAATCCTTTCCAGCCCGACAAATCTTTGCCGTTAAAGATAGAAATGAAACCTTCTCCCTGCGGCATTTCAGCCAGATGCTTCTTGATCGCTTCCTTCTGATAACCGGCATCCGGATTGTCGAGTACCTGCATTACCTTGTTCAACAATTCACGTACATTGGCTCCATAATATTCCTTATTACCCAAAGCTATATTCATAACAGCATTGGCGGCAGCCTGCTGAACAGGTTTCTGATTCAGGAATTCGCCGGCATAGAGCATACCCAGGAAGGTGCCTGTCCGTTCAACCTGTTTCAGAATTATATTTTTCTGTTCGTCTGTCTTTGCCACTTCCATCGCTTTACGCAAACTCAGCAGACGATTCTCACCTGTAAATGCAGGATTTGAAACCAGCTTAACGTATGCTTTCAATGCACGATCCAAATAAGCAGAAGAAGAAGCATCTTTACAGATAGCATACAATTCGTCGGCAGCCTCAATACCTTTCCAGTTCAACAACGCTTCGAAAGCAGCATCGCGAGCAGCGCCCGATCCCTTATGGAAACCGTCTACGATAGTAGCCAATGCATCTTTCTCACCAGTTGTCGCCAGAACGATATAATACAAATATTTCTTGCTCTCGCCAGCCTGAAGCATACGGCGGGTGATCGTTTCTTTTTGTTTCGCAGGAGACATGGAAGAAATAGCAGAGATAACAGCCTGTTGGATCGGAGCAACGGCCGATGCATCCGCTGTTTCCAGCATACCGCACAGATTAACCAGATCGCCTTCCGACACAACATCTTTCAACGCTGTATAAGCAGCTTTTTTCACTTCCGGTGAACCGGACTTGATCAGTTCGAGCACTGTAGTCAGGTTAGCAGTCGCTTTACGCATCGCCAACAACTCAGCACCGGCAATCTTACCGGCATCCGTAGCAGACGGAATGGCACGGGCAACAGCCTGGTCGATATCACCATTGAATGCAGCCAAGGCATCCTGTCCCAGCAAGATTACATCTTTATTGTCGCTGGTCAGCAGTTCAGCAAGCACAGGTATCACCTGTTTGTCACCGATCTTCACCAATGTCCATACGGTTGCCTGTTTTACGTCGAAGTTGCTGTCTTTCAACTGAGCCAGCAGCACCTGCATGGCAGTCAGGTCAAAACGGAGTTCCAAACTCTTGATCACATCATGTTTTGACGGGCATTTGGCTTCGCGGCCGATCCAGTTGATAATATCGACTTTCACTTCCGGTTTTGCCTTCTGCATCGCTTTCATGACTTCGATATAAACTTCCTTATTGGCAAAGTCGGAAGCAAAGTTCAATGCTGCATTCCGATATTCCTTATTGCCATCCTTCAAAGCGGAAAGCAACAATTTGGTACTGTTTTCTTTCTTCAGTGACAAAAGAATTTGCAAAGCAGCGTCGCGGGTCTGCGTCTGATTAGCCTTGGTAGCCTTCTTCAGCAGATCGTTGGCCGCTTTTTCCACTTCTTTCACATCGCCCTGTGCGGCAACACGTTTCAATAAAGCGATATAGGCTTCGTTCGCATTCGTTTTGGTCATTGTGTAACCCGATGCGGCGGCAGCTTCAGCCATATCTTTGATGGAAGCCTTGCTTCCCACACGGCTTAATGAGTGCAGGACAGCCTTTTGCATATTTTCATCGCCCGAACCCAGCAGCGCCTTCAGCAATTCTTCCGAATCAGCCACCTGCGCTTCGCCGATTGCTACGATGAT
Source organism: Parabacteroides sp. AF17-3 (assembly GCF_003635445.1). Taxonomy (NCBI): domain Bacteria; kingdom Pseudomonadati; phylum Bacteroidota; class Bacteroidia; order Bacteroidales; family Tannerellaceae; genus Parabacteroides; species Parabacteroides sp. AF17-3. Next base: position 24,143 of record NZ_QTMM01000024.1, read on the forward strand.
ATCTTTTTGTGTCTTCGGAGTACCCATACGGCGCATCAGACCAGCCTTCAACGCTTTGCCGGCATTTTCAGAACCGATAGCAGCCAGTGCACGTGAAGCCGGGCCACTCAGACTTTCATCACCCAGGTAAGCCGACAACGCATCGATACATTCATCCTGTCCCAATATCTGTAACTGGCGGATGATAAACGCTTTCGTTTCGCGTTCAGTCACCAGGTCAAGCGCTTTCAGATAAGCGTTAGCCATAGCCAAACGGGCGCTTTCTTCCCCTTTTGCCATCACATAATGGGTCAGGCCGCTCAACGCGTAATCCACTTGTGCATTGCTTCCCTTTCCGGGAGCATTTATCATGTTGACCAACATCAGTACCCCTTCTTCGCCGGTACCTTTCAGGTCATTGATCATTTTATTGTATTCAGCCTGTTTCTCAGCAGGCATCTGTGCCAATACGTCAGCCGCAATTGTTTTAGCTGTACGGTTCGCCGGAGATTGGGCCATCAGTACGCTGCCGAATAATAGCAAGCTGGCAATCGATATATATGCTTTTCTCATTGTCTATAATTTTATAATTCTCCCCTAATTTTCAATTCTCAATTTTCAATTATTAATTATCAAATGTTCCAGGGTGAACGCATCGGCTGATCCAGCAGACGGTTAGCGGCCTCGTCATTGATAAATTCCAGTTTCACAGGATCGAACTCTAATGTACGATTCAGACGAAGTGCCGTAGCACCCATATTCACGATCGTAGCCGAGCGGAAACCATTCCGTTCATTCAGGGCAAAAGGCTGGCGTGTTTTCACACATTCGATAAAGTCTGTCACCTGAGGTTCAGGTTCCGGATAATCGGCCAGTTTCTTTTCCCAATCAGGGATATCACATACAAAATTCTTATAGACATTACCGTTCGGACCGGAGATATACGGAGTATTAGGATCTCCGAAGTCGCCACCCCAAAGGACGATCTGGCAACCGTCATCATAGGTATAGGTAATAGAGCGCCATGTTCCTACGGCATCCGGATGCTGTTGCGGAGCATCCACTTCCACTTTCACAGGGCTTGTGTTGTCTTTTCCGAGGAAATACTGTACCGGGTCGATATAATGCTGTCCCATATCTCCCAATCCGCCGCCGTCATAATCCCAGTATCCGCGGAAAGTACCGTGAACACGGTGTGCATTATAAGGTTTATAAGGAGCCGGGCCTAACCACATGTCATAATCCAGTTCGGAAGGGACTGTTTGCGGTTCGAGATATTCTTTACCTACCCAGTAGAACTTCCAGTCGAAACCGGTATGTTTACTGATCGTCACCTTCAACGGCCAACCGAGCATACCGCTCTGAACCAGTTTTTTCAACGGTTTCACCGGAGTACCCAATCCATAGAACGGATCAGCAAAACGGAACCAGGTATTCAGACGGAACATACGTCCGTTCTGCTTTACAGCTTCCATCACCCGTTTACCTTCACCGATCGTACGTGTCATCGGCTTTTCACACCAGATATCTTTTCCCGCCTTGGCAGCCTCTACCGACATGATTCCATGCCAATGAGGAGGTGTAGCGATGTGTACGATATCTACGTTCGGGTCCAGAATCAAATCGCGGAAGTCATGATAAGCAGCAATTTTTTCCTTTACCAATTGTTTTCCTAATTCAAGATGTTTCTTGTCAACATCACAAACGGCCACCAAGCGTGTTCCGGCATAGTTCACGTGACCGCGTCCCATCCCGCCTGTACCGATAATACCTTTAGTCAACTGATCGCTTGGAGCGATAAAGCCTTTCCCAAGCACGTGGCGCGGCACAATCGTAAAGGCCGCAATTCCTCCAAGGGTTTTAAGGAAGTCCCTTCTGTTTGTTCTCATAGTACAAATTAATATAATATTGATTAGCAATTTTATTGATTTTTTCCGCTTAAAAAAGACGTTAGAAAGATTAATTGCCTCCTAACGTCTCACAAAGATATTATTTATCCCATAATTTTCGCAAATATTTACGAGTTTTTATGACATAATCGTTCAAGACTGTTCATTCCATAGTCGGGTTGAACTTTCCTCCCCAATTGTTATTTTGTTCGAGATTAGGATTTTCCAATATTTTACTTTCCTGGATCGGGAAAAAATAATACGATTCCTGAATCAAAAATTTATTCTCGGCTATGGCACTGATCGGCACCATTCTAAGAATATATTTAAAATTATCGGGAGTCAACGAATATGTCTTGGCTTTCCGGGTAGCTTCGGCAATATCCATTTCTGAACCGTCTTCATTGATAGCAATGGCCTCGACTCCATATTTTTGCAGTCCGTTTAACTGCATCATATTACGGGTTCTACGAAGATCCATAAAACGATGCCCTTCAAAACATAATTCTACATTGCGTTCATCAAGAATAGCCTGCCGGATTTCTTTACGATTAGCAACTTTCAACCCATACAACCCATTTTCGCCGGCTTCGATACCTGCACGTTTACGAATTTGCTTCAGCATATCTACAGCCACATCCTGATGGTCCGTTTCATTGGCCGCCTCCGCATAGATAAACATGACTTCAGCCAATCTCATAAACGGATAATCATGATCATACGTAGATACCAAATCCTGACTCAAAGACAAATCAGATCCTTTACGCACATACATGCCGCTAATAGCATCATTCTGTGTAGCAGTGCTGCCCACATTGGGATTGATTCCATATGAATCTTCTCTGACAGCTATACCGACCGAAGTATATTGGCGATATCCTGAAGCCGTTCCCGACACCGGATATAAATCCGCATTATACAGGATACAATCCTCAAATCGGGGATCCCGATTTTGCCAGAATTTCTGTAAAAAGTCAGATTCAGCACCTGCATAATATTTACCGGCCGGATCATCAAACCGCTTTCCATCCAACATCGGAAACGCTTTTACCATATCCCAGGTCGGAGTATTACCGGCATTACTACGACTCAAAGAAGAGGGACGAATCGTGTTTTCCCAATTGGCCGTTTTATCCGGATTACTATAGATAATAGGAAAAACGACCTCGGAGTTGCCGTCCACCAACCAGTTATCTGCATAATTCGCAGTCAGTTTAATCCCCTGAGCTATACAGAAATCGTATGCCTCCTTCGCCGCCGTATAAGCTTCGTTCCAATATTTATTATCATACATATTACTTGGGTTAAACTGCGGAGAAGCCTTATAGAGCAACATCTTTGCCTTATAAGCCTTAGCAAAACACTGGTCTATACGCCCATAATCGTTACCGGTTGCTTTGGCCGGAAGCAACGCAATAGCATCATCCAGGTCCTTAATTATTAAATCAAAACACTCTGCCGTGGAAGTACGAGTCACATACAAATCATCTTCATCCTTATCCTGGGCTTTTGTAATATACGGCATACCTCCATGATAAACAACCATTTCACCATACTGATATGCTCTCATAAACAGCATTTGTCCCGTCAGGCTATTCTTAACAGATTCGGTACATCCTCCTTCTGCCAGATACTCAAGTCCTAAATTTATATTACGGATATTGGTATAATTCCATCGCTTATAACCACTGCCCGACGTTGTAATAGTACTCAACATAAAAGGAATACCCGTTTGCTGCTCAGCTGTATTATCCGCACTTGTAGACCAACCGCTAAAGATATCGCCATAGAGATCAGTCACATAAGCAGTTGCTAAGTTGTCATCATTCCAAACCAGGTCTGCATCATAGTTCCACAAGTTCGAGATATCCAAACTATTGCATCCATTGACCAGCAATATAGTTGCCAAACCAATCGATAATTGTTTTATTTTATTCAGTTTCATATTTTTTTAATTTTAGAATGAGAAGTTAAGTCCGAATGTAAATGATCTCATCAAAGGGAATGAATCATAGTATTTCTGTTCAGGGTCCATGAACTCATTCATCGCCGAGATAGAAAATAAGTTAGTTGCATTCATAAATACCTGGGCACGAGTCAATCCTAATGGACGAAGAACAGCCATAGGCAAATCATATCCTACATTCAGGTTTTTTAAACGAACATAGGCTCCATTCCGCATCCAGAAATCAGTATTACCATAACCTGATTCATACTGGTTCTTACCGATTACACGGGGATAAATACCATCAGGATTCTCCGGACTCCAGCATTTATCACTTGTCCAGATAGGATAATACGGACGAGTGTTACCACCATACTGCGGTATGCCCTGGGTTGCCTCACATCCTACCAACCGGTCATAGTTGCCAACACCCTGAAAATGCATATCAATAGTAATACCCTTCCAACTGAAGCTACCACCGAAACCATAGTTAATACGGGGAGTCCCGTTTGTGGACAACAAGTTATACGCGTCATTTCCATCAATCTTTCCGTCCGGCCCCGGAGCATAACCATCACCACGGGTATCCTGGAACAAAAGACCGCCAAGATACGGATCGCGTCCATACTGTTTGAATCCTTTGGCAATCAATTCATCTACTTCCGCCTGATCGGTCAACAAATGATCGACTTTCAACCCCGTGATACGCCCGGCCGACATTCCGACCAAAGACAAATCTTTCAGGTTACCAGTCATATAAATCACCGATTCATCCAATACGTCCCAACGATCTTTCGAGTAACCGATATTCATATAAAGAGAATAATTTATTCCATGTTTAGCCTTATCTCTCCAACCCAGCGTCACTTCACCACCTCTCCATGAACGTTCAGCATAATTTTCAGGAGCCAACGATGCCCCATAAGTACTTGGCAAAGTAGATGTTCTTGAACCTAAAATATCGGTTTCCTTTCTGTAGAACCCATCAACTGTTCCACTCAATCGATTATTCAAAAAGGTAAAATCCAAACCACCATTGATAGTCGATGAAGTAGCCCAGGTCAAATTATAAGTCGGCATACTGCCTGTCTGTATACCGTTTGCCAATCCGTTTCCAAACATATAACTGCTACCGGAAGTATATCTTTCTATATACTGGAAATATCCAATCGACGCATTCGATGTATTCAAATCGTTACCGGTTGTACCATAAGAAGCACGTATTTTTAAGTCGTCAAGCCAATTAGAAGCGCTCTCCATAAAGGCTTCTTTACTGATACGCCATCCAAGTGAGGCCGAGGGGAAAAAGCCCCATCTGCTTTCTTTAGGAAACTTATTATTTCCATCATAACGGAATGAGAACTCTGCTATATACTTGGAATCATAATTATATGTAGCACGTCCGATCCACGACAAATGCGAACCTAAGTTCTCCGATTCATTTACTGAAACCGTCCGTCTTTCCGGATCGGTTGAAAACACGAACCATTGGTCATAAGCCGTCAGCGGATCATTCGCTGTTGCATAGATGGCTTCACCCTGACTTTGAGCCTGCTCAAAAGTGATCATTCCGCCTACTTCATGCTTACCGAACTTATTTTTATAATTCACCGTCCAGTCAAACTGTTCATTCCAGAATTGGCGGGAACCATAAGTCAGATTCTCATAATTGGAACCAAACGTGAAGATATTATATTTATTCAAATCCAGCGGTCCCGGAACAAAACGGTTATTAGGATCAGCCGATTGAAAATTGTAGGCCTTCTGATGAGTAAGATATTTCTTGCGGGCATAGTCATTGATTATGTAATTTCCGGTTACTTTGGTTGATAATCCGGGTAAAAGCTTGCTCAAATCGATGTTTAATGATAAAATACCATTTACATTACGTCTGCGGGTTTTGATATAACGATCACCCAATATCACATCTGCGACATTCCAACCTTTAAAATTACTGACATCCGGATAAATAGGATAATCAGTCTTTTCGTTTGCCGGAGTACCATCCAGATACGCATAAGACGGAACCGTCCTCAAACAATTAAACGTAGTTCTGTAAAAGTCGAATATATCCTCACTGTCATCACCACTACCAGACCAATTAAAGCGTCTGTCATCTTTCTGATAACCGGAAACATTCGCATTCAAGGATATATATTTACTCAGATTCACTGTCAGATTGGATCGAAATGAATATTTATTATTTTCCAGATTCTTATAAGATCCTTCTTCCCTGATAAAACTACCTAAAACATAGTATTTGACTTTTTCCGTACCACCTGTCGCACTAATAGAATGCTTTGTATTCCATGGATTTTGCCAGATCAGATCATTCACATTATAATCATGTGTCTTGGCATACTCCATCTCTTCATCGTTGTTAGGCCGGGCAAGTCCGTTAGCCTCAGCCACTAAATTTTGATACACCAACTCTTTGTAAGCGCTCATATCATCCGTGAACAGCTTGCGGGTAGGTCTGTTGAACGTATATGATCCCTGATATTCAAATTTAGGTTTTCCCATGCTATCCGCGCCCGACTTAGTCGTTACCAGGACAACGCCATTACCGGCTTTAGAACCGTAAACAGAAGCTGTCGCAGCGTCCTTCAAGAAACTCAACTGATCGATTTCGTTCGATTCAAGCGCATCGAATGCCGCCTTGTCCCGAATGATTCCATCGATAACAAATAACGGGTCGCCGAATCCGCCACGCATACGGATTTCCGAACTTGCTCCCATAAAGCCGGAACTACCGACAATTGTCAATCCCGGTGCGCGCCCCGCTAATGTATTAGATAAGTTGGTCGTCGAAATGCTAGATAACTCCTCTGTTTTTACATTTGTAATAGCACCGGTCATATTTATCTTTTTCTCTACACCATATCCGATAACGATTACCTCATCCAGTTTTTGGGTATCTTCATGCAATGTAATCTGATAAGAACTCTTACCATCCTCCACCTGTACTTTCCGTTCCAAATAACCGATATAAGAAACAAGCAAAGTCGCCCCGGCCGGAATCTCGCTCAAGATGAATTTACCTTCGGCATCCGTCACCGTTCCGACTCCTTTGTTTCCTTCAAGAGTAATGTTTGCACCGATAACCGGTGTCCCTTCCTCATCGACAATAACTCCTGATATCTTCTTTTTATTCTGCTGAATTTCATTTACGATCAGCTGTTCTACCGTCCGAACATTCTTCTTTACATTATTATCTTTTAAAAACACACGGTTATTTACGATCTTATAAGAAATACCGGTATTCTTAAAAACCTCTTTGAGCACTTTTTCGATGTGTTCATTTTTAAAATTAACAAATACGTTGGAGATTTTCTTATTCAACAAGGCTTCGTCATAAGAAAATTCATATCCGGTTTGTTCACTGATACTCTGTATAACTGCACCGACCGTTGTGCTATTCAACGTCAGTTCCAGATTCACATACAAAGAATGCGCATCGCTTATCGCCATGGCGGGCGATGCAGAAGTCAAAAACATTGCTAATGTAGCAATAGAAACTTTTTTAATCATACATGTGATTTAATAATGTTAGTACTATTTTTTAGTTACATTTCTGTGTGTGTGTCAGTTTTTTCAATCATTTTCTCATAGGCATTACTTTTTAAATTGTTCGTATATGAAAACTTCGTTTTCTTCTATCTTATAATGTATTGGAGCCAGGTATTCCAATAATTTCAGGATATCAACCAACTCTTCATCATCATTAATCACACACCGGAATTTACGTTGTGCAAGAGCTGAAGACTCGATATTTATGTTTACATTAAATTTTACGGATAGTTTATTGACTATTTCACGCAGGGTCGCGTTTTCAAAAACAAACTGTCTCAGTCGCCAGGCTGTCAGAATATTCACATCGACAGTTTCTGTAGTATATTCATTCTTGTTTTGGTTATAAGTTACTTTTTCTCCGGGGGATACATCCAGCAGTTTATTACGGTTCGCATCCAGCAATTCTATTTCTCCGCTGACTAAAACAGCCTCTACTCTTTTATTTTCTACATCGGTCTTTACATCAAAAGAAGTACCTTTTACCTGGATATTCACATATCCGGTAAAGACATTAAATAGAGAAAATTGTTTCTGCTTTCTTTGAGACTTCAAAGAAAGCTTCTCCTTGCAAGGAGACCTGACGATTCTCGTCAGAGAAAGATTCCGGGTATTTTAATGTCGATCCACCCTTCAACCAAACGGACGTTCCGTCAGCAAGCACGACCTTTTTCACGTCTTGCTCGGGTTTGACCACAATACTTATATATTTTTCAGGCTTTAAATACTCATAACCCCCATAAAAGCAGGAAAACAGTATCAAAAAGACGGCAGCATACTGCAACACGTTACGCATTAACTTAAAACGGTTGGAACGATTGATCTTCACATTCAGTTTTTCCAATGCCTTTTCAATATGGTCCGAACTTTTATAATACATCATATTATAGGAAACACGAAGACGCATCACTTCAGATAATATCTTTTTATTATCCTGTGACAAGTTACTCCACTCCTCCATCTTCTGCATTTCATCGGAAGAGATATTTCCTGCCAGATATTTTGCCAAAAGTCCGTAATCAAATTCCATTTTTCATCTTTTATACAAGCTAAACGTATGAGAGGTAAAAACTACGGAGCAATCATTCATTTTTTTTAATTTCACTGACGAAAAAAATAAAGAAGAGATAATATGTAGAAATCATTTTTAGATAAATGTGCCCTAAGATACTTAATCGCCAGGTAAATATGACTCTCTACCGTGCGCTGTGGGATTTGGAGACGCTCGGATACTTCCTTTGCCTTTAAGCCTTCAATATAAGTAAGAATAAATATCTCACGCCGCTGGGTTGGCAATTTTTCCAGTAAATTATGTAGTTGCTCGTAAAAATCTTTTGAATAAATTTCTTCCAGGACCGACGCATCTGAACGTAATAAGGCATTATACTCTTCCAGATATGCGCTCTCCATATGAAGATTATATTTGTCGGCAGACTGTGTTTTTCTATAATAATCAATACAGCGGGTATAAGCCGCCTGAAACAGATAAGAATGAAACCCTTCTCCGGCGTATAGCTTTTTTCGATTTTCCCAAACATGCAAAAAAACATCCTGAACGACATCTTCCGCCACTTCCTGTTCCACCATAGCTGCGACATACGCCATAACACGGGGATAGTAATGACGAAACAAGCTGTTGAAAGCCTCACGGTTCCCTTCTCTTAACTGACTTAATAAAGAAACATCAAACATAAATATATTCAATTTATAAAGAAAGCTCTAAGTTTGCAGTAGCGTGAAGCATACTGGATAATATATAACACTTCTACGTTTTTAGTACGCCTGACAAAGGTAATATCAAAATAAATAAAAATAAAGGTTGCATAAAAAATATTCAGAATCTGTTTTGAATTTATTGTCAGATTACATTGTAGAAAGATTTGGACTATCAAAACGTGTATTTCATGCAACTCTTCTTTAGTTCACATCTCCCCGAAATATCAATTTGATCTATTAAGTTACAATAATCTATCACAAAGTTCATTATATAGCCATTTCTGTATCTGATGTATTTGATAGTTTGATTGAATCAGAATAAGAATAGTTACAATATTTAACACATCTGCTATTAATATCAATTCCAATATCTCGTTTTAAATAAATTTGAACTTCGTTTAAAACGAGATTATTTTCCTTTTAAACAAAATAGAGGTTCGTTTAAAAGAAAATTTTTGTTAATTGCAGTTGAATTTAGCCGTTTTTGGATGGTTTTATCACTTAAAATACATGTTTTTTAGCAGAATTATTTTCTGGAAGAGATAAAAACACACATACAATTCAAACAACACATTTACATGTATACAACTTTATTCACTCACTTTATCTATTTTATATCAACGAAACAAAGCAAAAAGGCACTCCAAAATCATAAAAATCAAAATAAAGACACTTTCAATCCTCTTTAGAATCGAATAAAAAACAATACACCCAAGCCCCGACACATACAACCTGCTGACAACAGAGGTAAAATGACATTTTGATAAACAGAGTCAAGGATGACGGTAAAGACAATTGAATCCGGATATAAAGGATATTATACAAAAGATCATTTAACCTATTAAGAAAAGACGTATATTTGTCATAATAAAGAAAGATGATATGGAAAGAATTTCAGTTACTGATTTTGGGCCTATCCAACATGCGGAGATAGAGATAAAACCGTTCTGCATTTTGATTGGGCATACTTCAAGTGGGAAAAGCACGGTGGCGAAGCTGCTGGATTTATTTAATAGTCAGGAGTTTTATTTCATTGAGCCGAAAGACAATCTCGTTCCTTTTATATCTTTGCTGAAAAAATACGATATAGACTTTGATTTTAAAGAGCATACATGTATTGTGTATAAAAAAGGTGAATATACATGGACTATTTCAAAAAAAGGGATAGAAACGGATTATCCTTTTACTGATATTGCCAATGAATGGTATCATGGGAATGTCCTATTTACAAAAAGCCATAGACCTTTTAGAGCACGAATAATCAAACTGCTGAATCTCTTAAATGAGGATATCCGTTTACCGGAGTTGCAGAATTTTGAACATATCGAACAATTTCCTGATGAAAAAATACGGGATAATCAATACATTCAATTCTATTCCCGATTAATGCATACTTATGTTTATAACGAAATCCCATCTGTTTATATTCCTGCAGAACGAATATTAATGTCAGTTCTTTCCAAAGCAATATTCAGTTTTTATGAAAAGGGAATAAATATCCCGGATTGCTTAAAAATATTTGCAAATAAGTATAGCTTGGCTAAAGACAATCAGGAACAATACAAAATAAATTTTCTTAATTTGGAAGTGCATTTTGATAGTACTACCAATGATAAAATCAGACTGGAAAATGGAGAAGAGATTGAATTGACCCAGGCATCGAGCGGTTTGCAATCAATTATCCCATTATTGTCTGTTTTTGATCTTGGTTTAGATATAGATACCTGCACTATCATCGAAGAACCCGAACTCAATCTGTACACCCAGGTACAGAAGGACCTGACAGAATATCTTGTCAAACGAACAAAAGAGATGAAGGCGAAGTTATTCATTACCACCCATAGTCCTTATATATTAAGTACTGTCCAAAATCTTTTGCAAGCCGGCAACGTTGCCGCAGAAAGTCCGGAGAAAGCAGAACAAGTGGCTAAACTCGTCAGTCCTGATAAATGGATCGATTACAAGGACCTGACTTGTCAGTTCTTTTCCAGCGACGGTACAAGCCACAATATTCTGGATGATGAATACCACACAATAGGTATTAATCAGATGGATGATGTTTCTGCCGAATTATCCGAAATTTACGATTCGCTTTTAGATATAAAATACAATGAGTAGCTGTAAATGTTTTAACCAAGAAGTAACTGGAAGAAGTTTAATAGAACGCCTCCCGGCAAGTACATGCCAATGCACATCAAAAGCACGTTTGATGGTTGAAGAGAATGGGCGCAAGTTTGTTTTGATTGTTTCAGACTGGAAGAATGTCGAAAAGATTAAAGTCGATGGTGCCCTTATCTGCAATCAGGAAAAAGAGAAATGCGATTATTTTTTCTTTTATTATCCTTCGGGAAAAACGAAAAATGATCGTCATGCTTATTTTGTGGAGCTGAAAGGTAAGAATATCGGCAAGGCGATGAGCCAGATCATTTCAACGATTCAATGCTTTATGCAAGAAGGGTTGCTCAAGAATATTTCTTTGCAAAAGGCGTTTATTGTCAGTTCGCGTTTTCCTCAAAAAGATCGGACAACCGAAAAATTGCAGGAAGATTTAAGAAAGAAATATAAATGTCCGCTTGTCATTAAGAACAATATGATAGAATATCGACCATAACGACCTGTTTATGCATACCTACTTTCTTATCCTGATTATATTTTCTTAAATATATTCGATACCTTTGTCCCCAAACGAATAAAAAGCAAAGAATATGAATTATTACGAACTGAAATTCACCTATGAATCGCCTATCGAGGCAACAATCATCAGTGATGTACTGGCGTCCGAACTGGGCGAAATCGGTTTCGAGAGTTTTACCGAAGACGAAGACGGCTTGCTGGCCTATGTATCCGACCAATTATATAATGTAAAAGCATTACAGGATAAACTGAATGAATTTCCGCTGGAAAACGTAACCATCCGGTACACCGAACAACTGGTGGAAAGCAAGGACTGGAACGAAGAATGGGAAAAAAACTATTTCAAGCCCATCCGTATCGGTAACGACTGCATCATCCGCGCTTCTTTCCACGAACCGGAACCGGGTTATACATATAATATTATAATAGACCCGAAAATGGCTTTCGGTACAGGCAATCACGAAACGACTTACCTGATGATCAGCGAAATGCTGAAACTCGACCTGGAAGGCAAAGACCTGCTGGATATGGGATGCGGAACAGCCGTACTGGCCATCCTGGCAAAAATGAAACACGCCAATAAAGTAGTCGGAATCGACATCGACGAATGGGCTTACAACAACGCGCTGGAAAATACCCGGTTGAACTATACGGAAGATATACAGATTGCCTTAGGCGGTGCCGAACAAATCCCCGCATTCGGTACATTCGATATTGTATTCGCCAATATCAACCGCAACATCCTGCTGAACGATATCAACCAATACGTCGGCTGCATGAAACCGGGAGCCACCCTTTTCATGAGCGGATTCTACACTGAAGACATTCCCGCCATCCAGGCAGAGTGCGAACGCAACGGATTGAAATTCATTTCCCACGCAGAGAAAAACAATTGGGTTGCCGTTAAGACACAGAAGCCATAACTTTATTTAACAGTAAAAGTTAACACAGAAGTAAACTATCATTCGAATAAAAGCGTTATTTTAGTAGACACATTTAAATGTAAGAGTTATGAAAAATGTAGATTCTAAATTATTACTAGGTTTGGTAGTTGGTGCAGCAGTTGGTGCAGCAGTTGGATATCTGGCAGCTACCGATAAGAGAGAACAGTTACTGGAAGAATTGAACGGTGTAGTTGGAAAAGTAAAAGAAGGCTTTAATTCCGCTCTCGCCAAGTACAAAGAAGGTAAAACTGAAGTTGTAAAAGCTACCGAAGAAATCGTAGCTGAATAATTATTTATGGAAAAAGATTCAGGAAAAATCTTTCGTGAGCTGAAAGATGATGTTTCAACTTACGTAGAATTAAAGCTTGAACTTTTAAAGTTAAGCACATACGAAAGAAGCGGCCAACTGATCGCCATTCTTTCGTATGGCTTAATTTTATTGTTTCTGGCTTTCTTTGCCATCCTGTTCATATTCCTGGCATTAGGGTTCTTTATGGGGGATATCTTCGGTTCGATGGGAACCGGCTTCGCTTTCGTGGCAGTGTTATATCTCCTATTGATCGGGCTCATTATAATGAATAAAGGCAGAATCTGCAACACGGTATTGAACGTAGTGATTGCAGCATTAAACGGTAATGACGAAAAAGATGATGCAACAGATACAAAACAAGCCACTGACGCCACTGGAGAAACTGATTTCTGACAAGGAAAGAATCCGGAAGCAATGTGTTATACAGGAACAAAAGCTGAATGACGACTTTTCTTATATCCAGGAAAATGCAGGCAGCCTTTTGATATCCGGTTTCACCACCTTACTATTTCCCAACACTAAATCAAAAAAAACAGAATCTACAGAAACAGCAACAACAGCCAGCCAGCCGGCAACCCCGATCGGTTTCTCGGATTATCTGAGTATCGCACAAGGCCTGCTGCCGGTAGCCTGGGATGTAGTCCGCCCATTCTTGCTGACATGGGGAATCAGAAAAGCTCAAAGCTGGTTTACAAACCTTCTGTTTAAGAAAAAGAAATAACTCCTAACATTTAATTTATGTTAGAGGGCATATTTTTCTCACATTAATAAAGGCAGAATAAAAAAACATGACTAAATTTGCAGTCGTTAAAAACAAGGATAAAATGAAACGTAATTTGATTCTCTTTATGGCATTCACCGCAATGCTGACGATATTGGCTTCATGCGCAACTCCTTGTGGCTGTTAAATGGATTTTATGTAATATTTTTAATAAACCCATAAAAGTTTTATTACAATGATTAAAGTAGGTATTAACGGTTTCGGCCGTATCGGACGTATGGTGTTCCGCGCTGCAGTTAAAAACTTCGGCAATGATATTCAGATTGTAGGTATCAACGACTTGTTGGATGCTGATTACTTGGCATACATGCTGAAATATGACTCAGTACACGGTCGTTTCGATGGTACAGTTGCTGTAGAAGGTAACAACCTGGTTGTAAACGGTAACAAAATCCGTTTGACTGCAGAAATGGATCCTGCTAACCTGAAATGGGACGAAGTTGGTGCTGAAGTTGTAGTTGAATCTACAGGTTTCTTCCTGACAGACGAAACTGCTCGCAAACATATCCAGGCTGGTGCTAAGAAAGTTATCATGTCTGCTCCTTCTAAGGACGCTACTCCTATGTTCGTTTATGGTGTTAACCACACAACTTACGCAGGACAGGACATCATCTCTAACGCTTCTTGTACTACTAACTGCTTGGCTCCTATCGCTAAAGTATTGAACGACAAGTTCGGTATCGTTAAAGGTTTGATGACTACAGTTCACGCTGCTACTGCAACTCAGAAAACAGTAGACGGTCCTTCTAAGAAAGACTGGAGAGGTGGCCGTGGTATCCTTGAAAATATCATCCCTTCTTCTACAGGTGCTGCTAAGGCTGTAGGTAAAGTTCTGCCGGTATTGAACGGTAAACTGACTGGTATGGCTTTCCGCGTTCCGACTTCTGACGTTTCTGTTGTTGACCTGACAGTAGTTCTGGAAAAGGCTGCTACAATGGACGACATCAAAGCTGCTATGAAAGAAGCTTCTGAAGGCGAATTGAAAGGTGTACTGGGTTACACAGAAGATGCAGTTGTTTCAACTGACTTCCGTGGTTGCTCTAACACTTCTATCTTCGACGCTAAAGCTGGCATCTCTTTGGATGACAACTTCGCTAAGATCGTTTCTTGGTATGACAACGAATGGGGTTATTCAAACAAAGTTTGTGAAATGGCTCGCGTTATCGCTGGTAAGTAATCAAATACAAATCAGTATATGGAAGCCGTCCTCCGCAAAGGGGACGGCTTTTTTTATTATCTTTGCACTAATGCGAAGACAGGCTGCACCTCGGCATAAAAAATGAACGAGTTCATTTTATTCTGCACTCAGTTTGCACTATCTTTGCTCCACAATGAGAACATATCAACTTATAACGATACTAGGTCCGACTGCTTCCGGCAAAACACCTTTTGCTGCAGCATTGGCCGACCGGCTGGATACGGAGATCATCAGTGCCGATTCACGCCAGATTTACCGTGGCATGGATATCGGTACCGGGAAAGACCTCGCCGATTATACCGTGAACGGTAAAGCAATCCCCTATCATCTGATCGATATCTGCGATCCGGGATATAAATATAATGTATTCGAATATCAGCACGACTTCTTCCGTGCCTACCAGGCCGTACAGGAAAAAGGCAAGCTCCCTATCCTTTGCGGTGGAACCGGCATGTATATCGAAGCGGTATTGAAAGGATACAAGCTGCTGGATGTTCCCCAAAATCCGGAGTTAAGGGAATCTTTGCAAGGCAAGTCGCTGGAAGAACTGGAAAAAATACTGGCCGGTTACAAAGTATTGCATAACAAGACAGACGTAGATTCCGCACAAAGGGCAATACGGGCTATCGAGATTGAAGAATACTACAAGACCGAAGCCCCTGATGCAAACGAATATGATCCGATCAACAGCCTGATCATTGGCATAAACATCGATCGGGAACTGCGACGCGAAAAAATATCCAGACGTCTGCGTGCCCGTCTGGAGGAAGGCATGGTAGACGAGGTAAAAGGCATCATTGCCTCCGGCGTCAAACCGGAAGACCTCATTTATTACGGATTGGAGTATAAATATCTCACATTATACATCATAGGTGAACTTTCTTACGAAGAAATGGTTTCCCAATTAGAGATAGCCATCCACCAGTTTGCCAAACGTCAGATGACCTGGTTCCGCGGAATGGAACGCCGGGGTTGCACGATCCATTGGATAGATGCCACATTACCGACAGAGGAAAAGATCAGGCAAACATTGGAGTTGTTGGAACAAAACAATATATAACAATTATGATAACAGTTAACGATTTTAAGAATAAAGATAATTTCTTCCTGATGGCGGGTCCTTGTGTGATCGAAGGGGAAGACATGGCGCTACGTATCGCCGAAAAGGTTATCGGCATCACCGAGAAGCTGAATATTCCATATATCTTCAAAGGCTCATACCGCAAGGCAAACCGCTCCCGTCTCGATTCATTTACCGGGATCGGCGATGAGAAAGCCTTAAAGATTTTACGCAAAGTAAGCGAAACATTCAACGTCCCGACCGTTACGGATATACATGAAACCCATGAAGCCGCCATGGCTGCCGAATATGTAGATGTCCTGCAAATCCCGGCTTTCCTTTGCCGTCAAACGGACCTGCTTGTCGCCGCCGCACAAACCGGAAAGATCGTCAACATCAAGAAAGGACAGTTCCTTTCTCCCGGAGCCATGCAATTCGCCGTACAAAAGGTTGCCGATGCAGGGAATGACAACGTCATGATCACCGAGCGGGGAACTACATTCGGTTATACAGACCTGGTTGTCGATTACCGGGGCATCCCGCAAATGCAGGATTTCGGCTATCCGGTCATCATGGATGTAACCCACTCATTACAACAGCCCAACCAGACATCCGGCGTAACAGGCGGTCTGCCGGCATTGATAGAAACAATAGCCAAAGCCGCTATCGCTGTCGGCACCGACGGTCTCTTCATCGAAACTCATCCAGAACCTTCCAAAGCGAAATCCGACGGAGCCAATATGCTACAATTAGATTTGCTCGAAGGCTTACTGACACGTTTAGTCCGCATCCGTGAAGCAATCAAATAAATGTCATGACTTTTAAAAACAAAAGAAGGGACCTTCGCAAATGAAAGTCCCTTCTTTTGTTTTCAAAAGTCATATCTTCGTTATCCCATCTTACTTATCTTTCTCAGCTTATCCTCATCTATCAACTTGATCTTTCTACCGTCGATAGCAATGATACGCTCAGTTACAAATGTCGATAAGGTACGGATAGCATTGGAAGTAGTCATATTCGACAAGTTTGCCAAATCTTCACGAGACAGGTAAATACTCAATGTAGCCCCGTCTTCTTCCAGACCGTAACTATCTTTCAGGAATAATAAAGATTCCGCCAGACGACCCCGGATATGTTTCTGGGTAAGATTAACGGTACGTTCATCCGCCACTCCCAAATCAAACGATAACTGACGAATAAAAAACATTGCCAGATTTGGATTACCCATCAGCAAGTCCGTCACTATTGTCATCGGTATCAAACAAACAACAGATGCTTCAAACGCCGAGGCATTTGTCAGGTAATTTTCCTGAGCGAAATTAGCACGGTAACCAAAATACTGCACGGGTTTGATCATGCGGATGATTTGGCTGCGACCGCCGACACCTTCCTTAAAAATCTTTACCTTACCTCTCAGCAAACACATCATGTCCCTTGGTTCGTCGCCCTCGCAATAGATCAACTCGTTACGTTTGAAATGCTGGATCGTCGAATTATTACGGAGAACTTCCCGCTCTTTGTCGGTCAGTACTCTCCATACTTCTGCTAAACTGGCCGATAGATCGACCTCTTCTTTTTGTTGCTTAACCACGACTGTTTTATAACATACTTATGAAGCACAAATGTACAACTTTTCTTTTGAAATAAT
Source organism: Parabacteroides sp. AF17-3 (assembly GCF_003635445.1). Taxonomy (NCBI): domain Bacteria; kingdom Pseudomonadati; phylum Bacteroidota; class Bacteroidia; order Bacteroidales; family Tannerellaceae; genus Parabacteroides; species Parabacteroides sp. AF17-3. Next base: position 41,817 of record NZ_QTMM01000024.1, read on the forward strand.
AAAATGTTTAATACGATAAATTGTATTTATAATTACATTTTACTTTCTTTTACTACTAATTTGAATTTTATTCGTTACGTTTGTAGCAAAAGGGGTGATATTTTGTTGAAAAGGTACGTTTTGATATTTGCTCTGATTTTATTGACTATAAATGCTGCCGCCAAACAGGAAAGCACTTATAGAAGTAAAGTGTTGCCTGATTTAAAAGAAAAAACAGAATCGTCCGTAAAGGCCGATTCCATTATGAAAGAGGTAATTAAAAACGCCGAAAAATACCAGCATGTCCTTTCAAAGTACGAAGCGGAAATATATATAAAAGGGCGTACGGAAATACTGAAACAGAACTTTCTGATACGTTTCGCACATCATCTCTTCCCGGTCGACAGGAAAAACAAGGATATGATCTTCGAAATGGTAAGTGAGTCGAAATTCAATGCTCCCAACAATTTCCTGCACAACTTCCAGGCCGTAAACGGAAATAGTATCCCCAACAACAAGAAACAGCAGGAAGCATTGAGTTTTCTGAACCTCAATGTCTATTCTTCTACCATATATAATGAAGGTATCATCACTCCTATGACCAACCAGGCTTCCAAATTCTATACATTCGACCTGGAAAGTGTCAGTGACACCAGCGGGCTCAGGATCTATAAGATACGGTTCATGCCCAAATTATGGAGCCAGAAGCTAATCTGCGGCGACCTGTATATCCGCGACCAATCCTGGATCATCGACAAGATAGATGTGAACGGACGTTTCGATTTTGCCGAATTCAACCTGATCATGACTTTCGGACGCGATTACCGCCGCTTTATCCTTCCGGATAAAGCCAGCCTGTATCTGCGCTACCATGTCCTAGGAAATGCCATTGCCACCAGCTACCATTCTTCTTTCAAATACAAAGCGGTGGAATGGGTAGAAGAAGATAACGAAACGCAAAGAAAAAGATCACTGGACCTGACCGGATATTATAAATTATCCTCAGATACGGTTCCCATCATTTCAGACACGACATTCTGGAACAAAAAACGCGATATTCCTTTGACAAAAGAAGAAGAGAAGTTATATCATGTCGCCAACAATACGAATGAACAGAAAATAGATTCTGCGAATATCACCAAATACCTGAAACTGACAGAAAAGTTCACGAATACCATCAGCATGGACTATAAAACGACCCGCCTCAAATATTCGGGAATATTCAACCCGTTCCAACTGGGATATTCAGGGCATAACGGAATAACGTACAGGCAACGTCTGCGCATCAGCAAAACTTTCGACAAAGACCGCCAGCTCCGTTTCCGTCCGGACGTCGGTTTTGTATTTAAGCGGAAAGAAATCTTTTTCACCGTGTCCGGAGACTGGGAATATCTGCCGGAGAAAAAAGGCATATTGAGCCTCTCGATCGGTAATGGTAACCAGAGTTATTCTTCAGCCATTATGAAAGAGATAAACGAGCAGTTGAAAGACTCTACATTTAATTTCGATGACCTAAATCTGGAATATTTCAAACACTACTATGCTGAAATACGCAACAACATCGAACTGTTCAACGGATTCCAACTATGGACCGGCGTTTCCTACCACCGCCGGATACCGGTAAAAAAGAAAAGTGATATTTCAAACCCCGGAGAAGGGATAGAAGAAATCATCAATGATAACTATCATGACTTTACTCCCGTCGTCGGCTTTTCCTATACGCCACGCCAGTATTACTGGATGGACGGATATCGCAAAGAATATCTATATTCCTATTATCCGACCATTTCAGTCGAATTTGCCCGTGCAATCCCCGGAGTAGGTAAAAGTTCCGGTGATTACGGACGAATCGAAGCGGATATTCACCAAAGCATCGCACTCGGTTTGTCCAGAAAACTCAATTATCACATCAGCGGAGGCATTTACCTGAATCCCAAATCTATTTACTTTGCCGATTTCCGTTATTTCTCACGCCGCCAGTTCCCTGAATCGTGGGGAGATGAATTCGGAGGAGTCTTCAACCAACTAAGGAGTTTCTGGTTCAATGCATCCGACAAATATGTGCAAGGACATATTATGTACGAAAGTCCCTTCATCCTGTCACAACTTTTCAAGAAGAAAACATCTAAGTACATTCTGTCTGAACGCTTTTATTTCAGCCAACTGTGGACACCCGTTTTACCGAGTTACACAGAGGTAGGATATGGTTTCGGTAACCATATTTTCAATGTTGCCGCCTTTGCCGGATTCGATAGATGGAAATACCAGAATATCGGCCTCAAGTTTGCCTTCGAACTATTTTAATAGGACATTTGTGGGCGAACGATCATTATACCGCTGTTACGCTTGATACTTTCCACATATTCCTGTAAAGGAGCTTCGTTGACTATCACTTTCTTTTGCGTAGTAGAGGCATGGATAAAGGTCAGTTTATCCCCTACCCGGCAAACGACACCGACATGAGATATATCCAGACCTTTGATTGTTGTGACAAAACAAACGATATCTCCGTCTTTTATGCCTGTTGCGTTCCGGTTTATCTCGGTTTCCGGTATATAATAATAAGGACGGGCGTTGATCTCTTTCTCTTTCGCGGCAATCCGGGCTGTCAATTCCGGATTTTCTTTCAATGGCTTATAACTATCGGGATGCGTCGACATAAAAGAGACATTCACCGGCAGGGAGATGCCTCCGGCCGCTGAAGTAACATCCTCCACTATTCCTTTGCGCTGGTTCTCGAAAATCCAGTCGGTGGTATAATGCAAGCGATCGGTATAGTCATGAATCTCTCCATTCCGGTAACGAAGTGCCTGTAAATTCTTACAAAAGGTTTCAAACGAAGGGTTCTCACTTTGAATTGTCCGTGTCAGGGCAACTACATTCTCCACCAATGTCATGCAATCCATCTCACGCAGGTTGACAACCAACCTTTCCGGCTCCATCTCTAATGTTGCAGCCACATAAGGAGTGCCTAAAAAGAAACGTGCCGTTTTAACCATCAATTCACCGGTGGGCAAAGATTTATTTGCTTTCATCTCTGAAACATACTGGTCAAAGACAACCCGGTCAGCCTCTGTATAAGAAACCTTATCCGCCGCTTGCCCACAGAAACAAATTAAACAGACTAAGAATGTCAAGAAAATCGTTTTCATAAATTCAATATTTATCAGATTTGAATATTACTTTTCTCTTGATAGAAAAGTAACCAAAAGATCAAGGTTGCACTTTCGTTTTCAACAATTCCTCCAACTTAATCAACTCGTCCCTGAACTGAGCGGCCTCAATAAAGTCTAACTTCTTGGCAGCTTCCGTCATTTGCTTTTTGGTACGTTCGATTGCTTTTTCCAGCTGCGGACGAGTCATATACTTAACAACAGGATCGGCAACCAGACTTGGTTCCGGTTCGACATAAGCATACGGTTCGGCTGTAGCCGGCTGTTTCTCACCCAGAAGAGAGACGCTGGTCTTGACAACCTGCCGGGGAATAATGCCATGCTTTTCGTTATAGGCAAGCTGCTTTTCTCTGCGACGGGTCGTTTCGTCCATTGTCAGTTGCATACTGGCGGTTATCTTATCTGCATAGAAAATAACCTTTCCATTCACATTACGGGCAGCACGTCCGGCAGTCTGCGTCAGGGAACGGTGAGAACGAAGGAAGCCTTCTTTGTCTGCATCCAGAATAGCCACCAGAGAGACTTCCGGTAAATCCAGTCCCTCACGAAGCAAGTTTACCCCAATCAGCACATCAAACAAACCTTTCCGCAAATCATCCATAATCTGGATACGTTCCAGAGTATCCACATCACTATGGATATAATTACAACGTATTCCCATCCGGGTCAGATAAGCGGTCAACTCTTCCGCCATACGTTTAGTCAGCGTCGTGACCAGGACACGTTCATCTTTAGCCGAACGCTGCGTTATCTCTTCCATCAGGTCATCGATCTGATTCAATGTCGGACGAACCTCGATAACCGGATCGAGCAATCCGGTCGGACGAATCACCTGGTCGACAACAATCCCCTCGCTCTTCTCCAGTTCGTAATCGGCCGGAGTCGCACTGACATAAATAGCTAACGGGGTCATCGATTCAAATTCATCAAACATTAGCGGACGGTTATCCATCGCCGCCGGCAGACGGAAACCATATTCTACCAGGTTCTTTTTACGGGAATAATCTCCCCCGTACATGGCCCGTATCTGTGGGATCGTGACATGGCTTTCATCGACTACCAACATAAAATCTTTCGGGAAATAATCGAGCAGGCAGTAAGGACGTTCACCGGCCATCCGGCCGTCAAAATAACGGGAATAGTTTTCTATACCCGAGCAATGTCCCAACTCGCGAATCATCTCCAGGTCGAAGGTTACACGTTCATACAAACGCTTCGCCTCATAATGCTTGCCAATCTCTTTCAGGAAATTCACCTGCGTACCGAGGTCGACATCGATCTGGCCGATAGCCATATTTATACGTTCCTGGGTGGTGACAAATAAATTGGTCGGATAAATATTCAGTTCATCCTGCTCGTCAATCTCCTGTCCGGTCTTCGGGTCGAAGGAAGACAGACGGTCTATTTCATCGCCCCAGAACTCGATACGGTAAGCCACTCCGTCAAACGATTCGATTGCCGGAAATATATCGACCGTATCTCCGTTTACCCGGAAACATCCACTGTTAAACTCTAACTTATTGTTTACATATAAAGCATCGACAAAACGGCGTAACAACTTGTCGCGGTCAATCTGCATTCCTTTTTCCAGATGGGTCACCTTTTCGGCAAACGCCGTCGGGTCAGCCATACCATACAGGCAGGATACGGAAGAAACAACAATCACATCCCTTCTCCCCGACAACAAAGAAGCTGTCGTACGAAGACGGAGTTTATCTATCTCTTCATTAATCTGCAAATCCTTCTCGATATAGGTATCCGTAGTAGGCAGATAAGCCTCCGGCTGATAATAATCGTAATAAGAAACAAAATATTCTACGGCATTATTCGGAAAAAAGGCTTTGAACTCGCTATACAACTGCGCAGCCAGCGTTTTGTTATGACTTAATATTAAAGTAGGACGTTGTACCTCCTTAATCACATTGGCAATAGTAAACGTCTTTCCCGAACCTGTTACTCCGAGGAGCGTCTGGAAAGGCACACCACTCTGAATGCCCTCCGAAAGAGCCGCTATTGCTTCCGGCTGATCTCCCGTCGGGCTGAATGGTGATGATAACTCAAAATTCATTATTCGTATAGTCCTTTTTTAGGTATAACTATCCAGAGTATCAAATAAGCTATAACCCCGGAAAACACAGTAAATATACTCAACAGTATATAGCCGACACGTACCAGCGTCGGGTCCCAACCAAAGTAATCTGCAATACCGCCGCATACTCCGGCAATCATTCCATTATTCGAACGATAAAGTCTTCTTGGTGCTTCTTCTTCCATGATGTCTTATTTTTTGTTTCGTAAAGATAGTATATATATCTATATGGCAGAAGTAATCCGGTTACAAATTGAACCAGTAATTCATCTTCAGCATAAAAGTATTCGTTGCCGGAAGGCCGAACATACGGTCCAGGTTATTCCCCCAGCCTGTCACCCGGTGGTTGTCCTGGTTGGACATGCGATGCTCCCAGACAAAATAGATCGTAGAACCCGGCAAATATTCCCAACGGGCCACCAGGTTGGAACGGAACTCATTAAAACTAAAGTCCGGATTCCTGAAGGATGCTTCTCGTCCCCCACTTTTTAGATGATAGCTTCCGTCCGAATAACCGATTTCATCTCCGGAAAAGAGATGGAAACGTTTGTCATACGTACGGGATTCCGTATCCGCTGCCTCTTTAAAATCAGAGAACTTCGCAGTCGAGGTAAACGGGGAACCATAGAACTGTATGGAGATATCCGGAGTGAGATTGACCTGCAAACGCATTGTCAGGCCATACGTTTTCTGGTCCATGTGCCCCATCAGATAGATCAGCGAAGGGTCGGTCTGAGCGGGAGATGCCGATGCCGTTAATGTTCCGACATACTGCATATTGTCCGTATTCCAGGCATAATCCACCTGCCCCGACAAATACACATGATTTCCTAAGCGGAAAGTCAGGCTGGGTGACAACGTATTAAAACGGTTATACCCGTCCAGATTATGATTTCCTTCATATTTCAACATGAACATCATCCGCTTTGCCTTATCCGTATTCACTTTAACCGAAGTCTGGAAATAAGGATTCAACCGCATATCCCAGCCTCCGCGAAGCAAACGGCTATCCAACCGATTCCAGACGAAAGTTTCCTTCATATCCATTTCATAACGGCTCATTGTCATACTCTGCCAGCGAAGGGCGACATCGTTGCTGAAAGGAGTTCCCCCATAATTCCACTGGTTTTTCTGGGTAAACGTAAAGGCATTATAACGGAATAACTTCCAGATATCCGTTTGGCGGTACACCACTTCCGTTTCATTCGTCCGGTTATCCGCTTCTTTCATATACCCCATGTCATTCAGGTCGAAACCGGGAGACGACCAGCTAAAAGTTTCCGAGAAAGCCCACTTGGCATTTCCCTTCCGTCCGACTTTCACATAACCGCCGGTTCCGTTCAGAGAACGGCGGTCAGGGTCCACTCCCAGATAACCGGATGCCGATGCACGCTGATAATAATGAACCGGACTGGTTTGCCGGACAGCTATCGCCTCTTTGCTTCCGTTCAGGGAACTGAACATTCCCTTTACATCTATATAATAAAGACGGTTCTTGAAATACTGGGTAAAATCTATTCCTGCCGTAAAAGCGTTACGAACCATAAAGTCTTCCAGATAAGGCTGGTCCAATGCCCGATTGACGGATGCGACCATTCCTCCAAGCAGGCTATTTCCTTTCCAGTTTTTCTGTACGCGGGCTACTGTATAATTTGTCAGCGGCTCCACGACTTCAACATCTTCAACCCCGTTACGGGTCACGTTAGCGGAAGAACGAGCCGTTACGCTCTGCACCACGCCTACTGTCACTCCGCGTCTGTTTGTCCCGGTCAGCTTCAGGGCACCGATGATAGGAACATTGTCTTTGCTGTCTGCAAAACTGTTGATATTGTCGATTCCCTGTGGAGTATATGAGGGAGCGGCACCGATACGACGGGTATAAAACATCATGTCACTGCCATTGGCAAAATCAAGGATATGTTTTCCCTCCAGGAAGAAAGGACGTTTCTCGTCATAAAATGTTTCGTAAGCCGTCAGGTTCATCACCGAAGGGTCCAGTTCCACCTGGCCGTAGTCCGGATTGACCGTCAGGTCCAGCGTAAAATCCGAAAGGGCGAACTTCGCATCCAGGCCGACATTGCCACCCCAGCTATGTCCTTTCTGATAAGGGCTTCCGGCAACCTTCGGTTCATTCCGGTATTTTCCCATCACATACGGGAGAAATTCGATGCCACGAGGCTTCGGCAAATCGTCCATCCCGTGCATCTCTCCGAAAGAAAAGACATGTCCGTTATTCTTCAGAGGAATCATGCTCCAGTTCTGAACCTCATTATTCTGACGTCTGATACGGCGGACATGAAGTCCCCAGATGCCATCATCGGAATGCTGGTTATATCGTAATTGGCTGAACGGGATACGCAATTCCGCCGTCCAACTGGAATCAGCCATGTCAATATGAGTCTTCCCTTCCCATACGGCATTCCAGCTTAAATTGACATTCAGCTTATCGGTCACGACCAGGTCAGTCTTGTTTCCCCCCAGATTGATATTAAACTCCGGAGCGGCCCGGTAATCATGATACGTATCAAAGGCAACACTGATAAGGTCGCCCATGCTGTTATCGTCGCGGTTGCCGATAAAGCGGTTCATCTTTTTCGGATGGCTTTCCTTACAATAGACACCGACATAGATATACTTATTGTCATAGAATAGTTTCACACGGGTAGGCGCATCCGGCATTTGCCGTTCATAAGGAATAATCTGAACAAAACGGTCGGACCACTCGCCCTGCTTCGTCCAGAAATCTTCATCCAGGCGCCCATCCATAACCGGCTTCGCCCCTGTCACTTTCGTTATATTATAAACACGTTTATATGCCGCTTCAAAAGGGACAATAGAATCTTGTTGCGCCTTACCCAGGGCACAAGACAACAACAAGGCAACAAAGGACAATCGGTATTTCATCTCATCAGTTACAAATAAGCAGCCACTTTATTCCGGTCGGTTTCTACCGTTTCAAACTCCGAAGAGACAATACTGCTTCCCATCGGCACATTTTCATTCCGGTACTCCATTTTACTGTAAACGATGCTACGGGCGGAAGTATGAAACTCCTTCGCTCCTGTTTCCGCTTCGAGTTTCGCGATATTGTTTTCACGGACACCGCATCCCGGCATGATAATGATGCGTCCGTCAGCACGCTTCACCAATTCGGCAATCAGAGGAATACCTTTAACGGCATCCGATTGCTGGCCGGAAGTCAGGATACGGTCGCATCCGAGTTCAATCAGTTGTTCCAGTGCCGCAAACGGGTCACGGCAGACATCAAATGCCCGGTGGCAGGTTACCGACAACGGTTTGGCAGCCTCCATCAGTCTGCGCATCAACGGAACATCTATATCTCCCTCTTTAGTGAGGCATCCGAAAACGACGCCGTGTACTTTCAGTTGTTTACATAATTCAATATCCAGCAGCATAGCATCTATCTCCGCCGGAGTATACAGAAAATCGCCGCCACGCGGACGGATAATGACATTTATATCAATGGTAGAAGTCAATGCCTGCGCTGTTTTAATTTCACCATAACTGGGAGTCGTTCCCCCTTCAGGGATACCGGCGCAAAGCTCCACACGCTTAGCTCCTCCGGCTTCGGCCTCTACACAACTTTGTGCCGAGTTGGCACATATCTCGATTATACGGGTTGGTTTCATAGGTTTGTCTTTATGTTTGTTTTCTTCCATACATTAATTATAATGATACAAAGGTACGATTCTCTATTTCAGAACAAAGACGCTCCGGCTGACGACGACAATTCCATAGTATATGTATATAGACGTATTCGGGGTGAATAGTATATATAACTTTTGTACAATCTATTATTAATGAATGATATTCCAACGAACCAACATCCTTTAATAAAGGTTCTACAAACCCCAAATAAGGTTGTGTCTTTAATAAATTTATATCCGATCGATATTTAGTCCTTACTCTTTTAGCAGTTTGCATCCCCAAATTATGACGGCAATATCCTATAATCTGAGCAAGATCATCTAAAGCCAAAGGATGCCATATAAGATTCATAGCATTCTATCTATTATCAGATCAGCTTCATCTCCCTTAATGCCAATCCCAGCTATTGCATCTGACTCCGTTTGTTCGAGTCGTTGTTTTACTTCGTCCAGCGTATAGGAACAAGGTACATTTTCACTAACGGATAGCCATTTACGAAGTTCTCGCCGTACTCTATCCAATACTTCACTATTATCAATGTTAAGTATTTCCCGGATAAGTTCGGTTTTACGAGCTTCTAATTCAAATGCTGTCATATTCAATCCTCCTACTTTTTAGATAGATACAAAGATAGTTTTTTTGCATCTAACAACAATCATTTTCCCTCTTAATTACAGATAAGAGCACGGCGTTGTTTCACCTGTACGACCTGCCGGCTTTCACAATGACCTTGTGCCGCCCACCACAACGACCTTGTGACGTACAGCACAAAGGCCTTGTGACGGGCGCCACAAAGCCTTTGTGCAAATTTTCTCATAAAGAGAGGACGCTATTCTATTTCGGGCCTGTCGCCGCCTCCCCCGTCGCCGGAAGTAGTAAGCGGGCGTTCGAATTCGATGGTACGGGGTTCTTTCAGCAGGCCGGTACCCGTAGTGTACTGTGTCACAATGCGCAACGTATATTGCGTGCCTTTCGACAGGGTGGCGGGAACCTGTATCTGTACGAATTTCGGATCGTTGCGGCGCAGGCGTCCGGTGGCCTGTGTAACGGCGCCGGAAGCGTCGATAAAGAAAACGCCTACTCCTTCCGCATCACCGGCTATGCGAACTTTATCTCCTTCGATATCGATCGTGTCGCCGATAGTGATCGTGCTGTCTACTGCGCCTGTCGCACCGTCGGTAACGCGGTTGATACCGGCTCCGCTGTCTTTTACGCCCAGCACTTCGACGCCGACTTTTGTCAACGCTTCGCGCATCTGGCTGGAAAGCGTTATGTCGAGCGTTATTTTATGGCGGGCCGGGTCGAACTGGTCTTTTGCCGTGATCCAGCTGCCACTAACGCGGGGAGTGAACTGGCAGGTTTCGGTCAGTACGCTGTAGCCTTGCTGTACCTTTTCGCGGATAATACGGTCGTGTTGATTGATGATCGACAACATGGTGTCGAATTTGATTTCACTGCCTTCCACAACGATGGCACGGGCGATGTCTTCGTTGCGAAAGGTGTTTTTCATGGTGGAAACTTCGGCTGTATAGTCGTTATCCACATCTTTGGTAAGAAGATTGAGCCGTAGCCAGATCTTCCAGAAAAATTCGTAAACTGCCATTCTGATTTAAGTTTAAATATTAATAATAGTATGCTACTGCTAAAAAACAGTCAGCAGAAACAAAGATATTCAAATCTTCGGTTCCGCTGCTATGTATTGCCGTTTATTTTACTTGGCAGGGAGGTCTTTGATGCAACGGGCACCATATTTGGATTGCGGGCAACCTGTTTCCATGGCCGGCTGCGGTGTACTGTAACTTGTGGTATTTGCATTATCCGGCCAACCCTATTGTTTTACTTATGTATTCCCGGTTTTATCAATTTCCTTGATAAGATAAAAAAACATATAGCCACATAATTTAAAAACTGGCTTGTTTTACATATGTATGTCCAATAATAATGGCTGTGTAAGTATTATGATTACATTTGCGTTCAGTAAAGCAGCAAGACGATGAACTCAGAAAAACTAAAGGGCCATATATTGATTTTGATAACAAATATATTGTTTGCTATCAATATGCCCATATCCAAATATCTGTTACCTTCCCATGTGCAACCCGAGGCGCTTACCATCATGCGGATGGGGTCTGCCTGCCTGTTGTTTTGGTTAACTTCGTTATTTATCAAACGGGAAAAGGTAACGATAAAAGACCTGGGACTGCTTTTTATCTGCGCCATGTGCGGGGTAGGCATCAATCAGGGACTGTTTATTGTAGGGCTGAACCGAACCTCGCCGGTGGATGCTTCCATCATCGCAACAGGCGTCCCTATCTTCGTCATGCTACTGGCAGCCGTTATCCTGAAAGAGCCGATCACCAAGATGAAAGCCTTGGGCGTATTGATGGGATGCATCGGGGGGATATCTTTGATCCTGGCATCCACACATGCTACGGGGCAAGCCAGCAGTCTGGAAGGTAATCTGATGATCATCGTCAGTGCTTTCGTATATTCCATCTACCTCGTTTTATCCAAACCGTTGAGTTTACGTTATTCAGCGGTAACGATGATGAAATGGATGTTTCTTTTTTCCACGTTGGTATTATTGCCTTTTACTTATCGACATGTTCTCGATACCCCTGCTTTCCAGCGGGAAACACTCAATATGCAAGAGCTTGGAGCCATCAGTTTCGTACTGATCGGTGCGACATTCATTCCTTATTTATTAATACCTATGTCGCTGAAACGCATCCGTCCGACAACAGTGAGCATGTATAATTATATACAACCGATTATTGCTTCACTGATTGCGGTCATGATAGGGCAAGACACATTCTCTTTACAAAAAGTATTATCGGCAGTCCTTGTTTTTACCGGGGTTTATCTGGTTACACAAAGTAAGAGCCGGGCAGATTTGGAAAAGGAAAGCCGTTGAAAAAGCTTTTGTACAAACTTGTTAATCACCTTTATAGCCAGAACCTTTATATATTTTATTTGTTTTAAGCAGAAAAATATACGTCACAACTATGGATAGTGTAAGTACTTCTAACAAAACACCCAACAAAAGTATGATATGGCTTATTGCCATATTGGTTATCGCCGTCATTATTGCCTTTCTATGGTGGTGGAACTATCGCAAATATATTTCGACTGATGACGCCAACCTTGACAGTTACCGGGTAAGCGTCGCATCACAGGTCATGGGACCGATGGTCAGGCAATATGCCTGGGAAGGCGATACGGTCAAAGCCGGCATGCTCCTTGCCGAACTTGACAGCAGCGGTATCGTTGCAGAGTTACAGGAAACCATTGCCCGCCGTGAACAGACGATAGCCAACCTGAAACTGGAAAAAGAGAATCTCAACACTGCCATCAAGAACCTCCAACTGGCAGAAATCGCTTACCATCAGGCAGAAGTGAACTATCTACGTGACCAAAAACTATACAGCACCAATGCCGTTTCGCAGGAAACATTCCAAGATGCGGAAGACTCCTGGAAAAGTACAGGCATAAAAGTAGAAGTAGCCAAAGATCAGATCAAGGTCTCACGGGCACAGATCACATCCGGTGAAGCGGCAATCGCCTCAGCTGATGCAGCGATAGAATCCACCCGTGTTTCATTGGGATATTATCGCATCACAGCTCCGGTCGACGGCGTGATTGCCAAACGGTGGTCGCTTCCGGGTGACATGGTTCAACCCGGACAGACACTCTTTACAATCAATGAAGGGAAAGACCTTTGGGTAGCCGTTTATCTGGAGGAGACCAAGTTCCGGACGCTCCGCCTCGGACAGAAAGCCGATTTCACGCTGGACGCCTACCCCGGACTCACCTTTTCCGGAAAGATATTCTATATAGGTACAAACACAGCTTCGGAGTTTTCATTGATCCCTCCTAATAATGCTTCCGGCAATTATACCAAAGTTGCCCAGCGCATCCCGATAAAAGTCTCCGTCGACCAGGTAAAAAAAGGAAAAGAAAATACCCGGATGCCGAAACTGGTATCAGGCATGTCCGCAACCGTTAAGATTATCAAGAAGCAATAATGGGTAAGAACGGAAATACAAATGATAATGCCTACAAATGGCTGGTGTTGGGCAACATCATGATCGGGACATTTATGGCCGTGCTCGACTCCACCGTCGTGAACACCGGACTTCCGGCTATCATGGGGACGCTCGGTGCCAGTATCAACACTGCCGAATGGGTTCTGACAGGATATATGCTGGCTATTGCGAGCATCCTTCCCGCAGCCGCCTGGCTGTCCGACCGGTTCGGATACAAACGGATTTATTTCCTTTCTTTATTGGTATTTACTTTCGGTTCGTTCATGTGCGGAAACTCCACCTCGATCGAAGAACTTATTTTCTGGCGTGTAATCGAAGGCCTTGGATGCGGAGCAATCATGCCTGTCGGAATGGCGATTGTCAGCAATGTTTTTCCTCCGGAGCAGCGGGGAACGGCACTCGGTTTCTGGGCCATCGCTTCGGCAGCATCCGTCTCGTTCGGTCCTTCCATCGGCGGTTATCTGGTCGACAATCTGAACTGGAACTATATATTTTATGTAAATGTACCGGTCGGGGCTCTCGCTCTCTTTGTAACAGCCATCCTGCAAAAAGAATATAAGGCGGAGACAGTACAGCCTTTCGATATTCCGGGATTCATCACTTCCGGCATCTTCCTGCCTCTGTTCATGTACGGGTTATCGGAAGTCAATTCGTCTACCAACACACAAGGCTGGAACAGTCCTGTCGTATTAGGCTCGATGTGGATTTCCGCACTTATGTTCATACTCTTTATTTATATCGAACTGACGGTGAAGCATCCGTTAATCAACCTGCGTATATTCAAAGACCGCAATTTCACCCTGGCAAACGTGATGATGTTCATCTTCGGGGTCGGCATGTTCGGAAGCACTTTCCTGATTCCCCTTTATTTGCAGAACAATCTGGGATATTCAGCCCTCCAGGCCGGCATGTTCTTTATTCCCGTAGGAATCATCCAGGGATTTTGTTCTCCCACTGCCGGAGCACTGGGGCAGAAGATAAACCCTAAAATACTGATTGCAGGCGGACTGATCCTGATGGCACTCAGTTTCTATCTCAACATCTTCCTCTCCTTCCTGACCGAAAAATGGTATATCATGATGAGCCTCTATCTTCGCGGCATCGGCATGGGGATACTTTTCACGCCATTATTAACTTTATCATTAGCCCGTATCAGTGTCGTACAAATGGCACAAGCATCGAGTATCACCAATATCGTCCGCCAAATGGGCGGCAGTTTCGGTGTCGCCATCTTCAGCCATATGCTTACCCAACGCACCAGTTACCATACCCAACGCTACAGCGAAGCATTAAATTATACTGGTAAGATATATCACCAGACAATAGATAAACTGAGTTTCTTCGCCTTACAGACAACCGGCACCACCGAAGAGACAGCCAAATCACTCGCCGAACAGCTAATAATCAAACGTCTCGAACTAGAAGCATACATAGGCGGCATCAACGATGATTTCTATATCGCATTCATCGTCACCTTGCTTTGTCTGCTCCCGGTGTTCTGGTTACGGCAGGTGAAAAAGGGCAAAATAAATAAACAATAGTAATCATCATACCCTCTTTTCCTATCAACTTTCCACTATTTTATCACTTTCTACTGAAAAAATGCTTGCATTTGAAAAATAATGTGTAATATTGCCCCTGCAATAAGATATGAAAACTAGAAAAGTAAAAGAATGATTGCAGGTATAGCATATTATACATGGGCATTGATGACCCCTTGGGGGGTTAGAATTTACAAATAAACAAGAGCAGCGGCCACGTCCTGCATTGTTGCAATCATTTGTATTGCATCCTTTATGCCGGTTCTTTCCGGTTCTTTTTATCAATTAATTTAGTTACAAATATATTGTCAGTTGTCAACCGTCAGCTGTCAATTAAAATAATACATACCGATGAAAGTATTGAAATTCGGCGGAACATCCGTAGGTTCCGTGAATAGTATTTTGAGTGTTAAGAAGATAGTAGAGGCTATTGAAGAGCCTGTAATCGTTGTCGTATCTGCATTGGGCGGCATCACGGATAAGTTGCTGGCAACCTCATCCATGGCTGCCAAAGGGGATGTCGGATACGAAAGGGAGTTCTCCGAAATCATAACACGTCACCTGGATGTGATTCAGGGTGTTATCCCCGATAAGATGCAGCGCATCGAAGTGCAGAAAAAGGTCATGAGCCTGCTGGACGAACTGGGTAATATCTTCAAAGGTGTGTACCTTATCAACGACCTGTCTGCCAAGACTTCCGACACAATCGTCAGTTACGGCGAACGCATTTCTTCACTCATCGTGTCGAATGTCATTGAAGATGCCAAGCTGTTCGATTCCCGTAAGTTTATCAAAACGCTCAAGCAGTTCAACAAACATATCGTTGATTTCGAACAGACAAACCAGCTCATTAAAGAGACTTTCAACCCGCTACCTAAAGTATCGCTGGTTCCCGGCTTTATCTCTTCCAGTACGGAAAACGGAGAAGTAACGAACCTGGGACGTGGCGGTTCCGACTATACTGCCTCTATCCTGGCTACTGCGCTCGATGCCAACGTTTTGGAAATATGGACGGACGTAGACGGTTTCATGACTGCCGACCCGCGCGTCATCAGTTCAGCCTATGTAATCGACCGGCTGACGTTTACCGAAGCGATGGAGTTGTGTAACTTCGGAGCCAAGGTCATCTATCCGCCGACAATTTATCCGGTATATCATAAGAATATTCCGATCCGTATCCTGAACACATTCAATCCGGAAGCGCCGGGTACTTATATTTCCAAGGAAAAGGTAAAAGAAGAAGGGAAAGCCATCATCAAAGGTATTTCCTCTATCAACGACACCTGCCTGATTACCGTTCAGGGACTGGGCATGGTTGGTGTGATCGGTGTAAACTACCGTATCTTTAAGACATTGGCAAAAAGCGGTATCAGCGTATTTATGGTATCACAGGCCAGTTCCGAAAACAATACGACTTTCGCTGTCCGCAATGCCGATGCCGACCTGGCCGTGCAGGTGCTGGATGAAGAGTTCGCATTGGAACGCGCCCAGGGTGATATGAACGATACGGTGGCCGAAAAAGACCTGGCAACAGTCGCCATCGTCGGTGAAAACATGAAACGTACGCCAGGTATTGCCGGTAAGCTGTTCGGTACGCTGGGCAGTGCCGGTATCAGCGTGATTGCCTGTGCACAAGGTGCTTCCGAAACAAACATATCATTTGTTATCAAGCACAAATATCTGCGCAAGGCACTGAACTCTATCCATGATTCATTTTTTCTGTCACAATATAAGGTGTTGAACCTGTTCATTGCAGGTGTCGGAACGGTAGGCGGTAACTTACTGGAACAAATCCGTATCCAGCAACCTAAACTGATGGAACAAAACGGCCTGAAATTGAATGTTGTCGGTATCGCCAACAGTAAACGTGCCCTTTTCCTTCGTGAAGGACTGAACCTGGAAAACTGTATCGACGAACTGAAAAAGAACGGCGAAGAGAGTTCTCCCGAACATCTGAAAGAAGAGATTCTGAAAATGAATATCTTCAACTCCGTATTTGTGGATTGTACGGCAACCCCGGCTGTCTCCGACCTGTATGAAACGCTGCTCAACAACAACGTTTCAGTGGTAGCCGCCAATAAAGTAGCCGCCTCGTCCTCTTACAGCAATTATATCAAACTGAAAGAAACGGCCCGCCACCGTGGCGTCAAGTTCCTGTTCGAAACGAACGTCGGAGCCGGACTGCCTATCATCAATACGATGAACGACCTGAGAAACAGTGGCGACCATATCCTGAAACTGGAAGCTGTTCTTTCCGGTACATTAAATTATATATTCAATACGCTGAGTGCCGATATACCTTTCAGCAAGGCAATCCTGATGGCAAAAGAGGAAGGTTACTCGGAACCCGACCCCCGCATCGACCTGAGTGGAAAAGACGTATTGCGTAAACTCGTCATCCTGGCGCGTGAAGCCGGTTACAAAGTGGAGCAGGAAGATGTAAAACGCAACTTGTTCGTGCCGGATAAATATTTCGAAGGTTCGCTCGACGATTTCTGGTGCAAAGTGAAAGAACTGGATGCCGAATTCGAAAACAAACGCCAGCAACTGGAAGCCGAAGGCAAACGTTTCCGCTTCGTTGCCAAAATGGATAAAGGTGTTTGCGAAATCGGCCTGCAAACAGTCGACAGCCATCATCCGTTCTACGAACTGGAAGGCAGCAACAACATCATCATGATTTCCACCGAAAGATACCACGAGTATCCCATGATAATAAAAGGCTACGGAGCCGGAGCCGATGTAACGGCTGCTGGTGTATTCGCCGATATAATCTCTATAGCCAATATTCGGTAAGAAAAGGAATGAATTAAGTTAATACGAAATGAAAAGTATAATAATCCTGGGCGACGGCATGGCCGATGAACCCATTGAGGCACTTGGAGGTAAGACTCCCATGCAATATGCAGATACCCCTTATATGGATAAGCTGGCTGCATTGGGTGTTACCGGACAAATGAAAACGGTTGCCGACGGGTTCCATCCGGGCAGCGAAGTTGCCAACATGGCCGTATTAGGATACGACCTGCCGAAAGTATACGAAGGACGTGGCGTACTGGAAGCTGCAAGCATCGGTGTCACCCTTCAACCGGGTGAAATGGCGATGCGCTGCAACCTTATTTGTGTTGAAGGAGATATCCTAAAAAACCATTCGGCCGGCCATATATCCACCGAAGAAGCCGACGAGTTAATACAATTCCTCAACGAGAAATTAGGCTCCGACAAAGTAAAATTCTACACTGGTGTCTCCTACCGTCACCTTTTGGTTATCAAAGGAGGCGACAAACGGCTGGATTGCACGCCGCCCCACGATGTTCCCCTCCACCCCTTCCGCCCGCTGATGATCAAACCGGAAGTGCCGGAAGCACAAGAGACTGCCGACTTATTGAATGACTTGATTCTGAAATCCCAGGAAATATTGAAAGACCATCCCGTCAACCGCAAACGTATGGCAGCCGGAAAAGACCCGGCAAACAGTATCTGGCCCTGGTCGCCCGGTTATCGTCCTGCCATGCAGACCATGCAGGAGATGTACGGTTTCAATAAAGGGGCCGTTATTTCGGCCGTCGACCTGATTCGCGGCATCGGCGTTTATGCCGGTCTTGAAGTTATCAGCGTGGAAGGCGCCACCGGATTATATGATACCAACTACGAAGGCAAAGCGCATGCCGCCCTCGAAGCACTGAAAACAAATGATTTCGTCTACCTCCACGTCGAAGCCAGTGATGAAGCCGGACACGAAGGAGACGTAGACCTCAAAATAAAAACAATCGAATATCTGGATAAACGGGCCATTCGCATTATCTATGAAGAGTTGCAGACATGGGACGAACCGGTTGCCATTGCCGTACTTCCCGACCACCCGACTCCCTGTTCGATTCGTACACACACCAATACCCCCGTCCCCTTCCTGATCTACAAACCCGGACAAGAGCCTGATGCAGTGACCTGCTTCGACGAGTTCAGTGTCCTGAACGGTAAATATGGAGTTTTGGAAAAAGATGAATTTATAAAAGAATTATTATGAAATATTACAGCACAAACAAACAAGCTCCCCTCGCCACCCTGGAAGAAGCCGTAGTAAAAGGCCTTGCCGGTGACAAGGGATTGTATATGCCCGAACGTATCGTCCGTTTGGATGAGGGCACAATCAACAATATGAAAAATCAGTCTTTCCACGAAATAGCTTGTACGGTTGCACAGGCTTTTTTCGGTGAAGACATCGAAACGGAAACGTTGAATGAAATCGTAAAAGATACTTTATCGTTCGATACCCCTGTGGTAAACGTCTCTGAAAATATTTACAGCCTTGAACTTTTCCACGGTCCGACACTGGCCTTTAAGGATGTCGGCGGACGCTTCATGGCCCGTCTGCTGGGATATTTCATCCAAAAAGAAGGACTGAAACAGGTTAACGTACTGGTTGCCACTTCGGGAGATACGGGAAGTGCCGTTGCCAACGGTTTTCTAGGTGTACCGGGTATCCACGTGTATGTTCTTTATCCCAAGGGAAAAGTCAGTCCTATCCAGGAATGCCAGTTCACAACACTGGGGCAGAATATCACCGCCCTTGAGATAGACGGGACTTTCGACGATTGCCAGGCGTTGGTAAAATCGGCTTTCATGGATGACGAACTGAACCGCCACATGAAACTGACATCAGCCAATTCCATCAACGTGGCCCGCTTCCTCCCGCAATCATTCTATTATTTCAATGCCTACGCACAACTGGATAAGCTCGGCAAAGCCGATAACCTGGTCATCTCCGTTCCCAGCGGGAACTTCGGAAATATCACCGCCGGTCTTTTTGCCAACTGGATGGGACTGCCCGTTAAACGCTTCATCGCTGCCAACAACCGCAACGACGTATTCCTTGAATATCTGAGAACAGGCGTTTACACCCCGCGTCCTTCCGTAGCCACGATAGCTAACGCGATGGATGTCGGCGACCCGAGCAACTTTGCCCGCATCATGGATTTATTCGATATCTACGGCGACAAACATCATGAAATATGCCAACACATCACCGGCTACCGTTTCACCGACGAAGAAATCGAATACACCATCAGATATGTATATGAAAACGATGGCTATCTACTTGACCCGCACGGTGCCTGCGGCTATCAGGCTTTGATACAATATGCACTCGAATCTGACGAAACCGGCCTCTTCCTTGAAACTGCCCATCCGGCGAAGTTCAAAGGAACCGTCGACCGTATCCTCGATGCAGACATTGAAATTCCGGCCAAGTTACAATCCTTTATGAAAGGGACGAAACAAAGTGTCGAACTCAGCAAAGACTTCAAAGCGTTCAAGGCTTACCTGATCACACAGTAATCATAGCCTGTTCCGTCCGGTATAGAGATTGTCCCTAGCGGTAGGTACGTTGCGTCCCTATCCCTAGGGACAACCTGTACCTACCAATAGGTACAGAGTGTACCTACCAGTAGGGAGCATCCCGATGTAGCACGCTTCCTACCCTCCGTACAGTACAGATGACACATTACCTATCGCCAACCATCAGCTCCTCCAGGTACTTTTTCAAAATAAGCGCATGATTATGGTCCGGACTCTTAGAAGCATATAGCAACGTGACGATCGGATATTGACTGATCTTCTCCACAAATACCCTTGCTGCCTCCGAACCGTTCAGCTCTTTGCTATACAATGCGGCAAACTCATTCCACCTTTCATCGGGTGCCTGATGAAACCACTTTCGAAGTTCTGGAGAGGGAGTTACATCTTTTTCCCACAAATCGAAATGTGCCGCTTCCTTTTTCATACCTCTGGGCCATAGCCGATCCACAAAGACCCTGTAACCATCCGTTGGCTCCGGATCTTCATATATCCGTTTCAATTTTATCTGTGTCATAATTATTTATCCATATTCCATTTATAAACAGCTTTTACAACCTTATTGTTACCATAAATCATCTTCAAATATTTTCTAATATTCCCGTAAACTTTCCTGTTGCCTATGATGTTTATTAAGTACAAAACATAAATAAACAAAATTATGAGTACAACAGTAAAATCAGAACAAAAAGAAAAAGCGACCCGCACTTCCAATAAAGAGATCGCAACATTTATCGGAGAACTTTTCTCATTCAACAGTAGTCTCAAACTTTTTCACTGGAGCGTAACCGGAACCGGCAGTTATGCTAAACATATGGCATTAGATGAAGCCATCGCCTCCTTGCTGGACGTGATCGACAGAATCACTGAAACAACATTCGCCTTGGTAGGCGACCTCCAGATTGCCATCCCGGAAACCAAAACTCCGAAAGACATCGTAAAACATGCATCAGATTTCTACAACTACGTAGAAAAACACAGAGACCTGTTCCCTGAAGCATTCTCACAATCCATTATCGACGACTATCAGGAAGCAATCCAGCAATTACTTTACAGATTAGTCAGATTGCAATAGCATTACCTGGTGATCTGCCAGTTATTTTTTAGAGTTTATATATTTACACGGAGGAGTTGTTTTCAAAGACAACTCCTTTTGTATTTTTTTACCCCGGAGTATCTTTAGTTTCATAAACAAAACTATCTTTGTCCAATGGGACAGACAGGAACAAAGAAACTCGAAACAGATATACAGACCCGTAATGACTTATGCGTTACGCAAAATCCCTACGGAGAATTTGATCTGACCGGTATTTATACCAAGACTCAGTCTAAAGGCGGCCGTAACGTACTCCAAAACTGGGTTACCCATCCTGTTAACAATATCCAAACACTCCACTACCGCATCGAATCCATTCGCGCCGGTGGAATACCCAGCTTCGAAATAGACGGGAACACCCTGGACTTCATCGAATATTACCTGAATTATAATGAGCCGTCCCCCACAACCGTATTAGGCGTCCTCTCCTACTACCAATGGTTAAAAAACAAATTGCAGAAAAATCCGTGGAACTATATTAAAAGCCGTGGATGCTTATATTTATGTGAATTGATCCGGGAATTACGCCAGATCTCATCTCCCATAGAAGAGTCCGCACAACCGGACATTATCAAGCAAACGCTCCGGATGATACGCTCCTATGTGGACAGCAATGTTTTCGCTTCAATCCCGAACAGGGAAACCAGATTAACTTGTTACGAAATCGACCAGTTCGACTACATTTTCCGCAATAGGGGAAAAATCGCTGTACAGGGGATACTTGATATTGTATACGAATTGGACGCCTTTCGTTCTGCGCATCAAATAGCTAAAGAGAAAGGATTTTGTTACCCGGAATTACATTCCGGCGACACAGAGTTGGTCATACACAACTTTTTCCATCCGGCTTTGCCGCAAGCCGTACGTAATGACTGGCATTTGGAGGAAAAACATATCAATATTTTCACAGGTTCCAATATGGCTGGCAAATCGACAACTCTGAAAGCGTTATCGTCGGTTATTTGGTTGGCTCACGCCGGATTACCGGTACCGGCAACTTATATGCGTTGCCCGGTATATAAGGGTATTTTTACTTCCATCAATTTACCGGATTCTTTAAAAAGAGGAGAAAGCCATTTCTATGCGGAAGTATTACGTATCAAAAGCATACTGGAAAAAGTAAAGGAGGAGGATGCTTATTTCATCGTGTTCGACGAACTCTTCCGGGGAACAAATGCCCGCGATGCCTATGAGGCTTCGGTCATCGTTCTCAATCTGCTGAAAAAATATCCGCAAAGCAAATTCCTTCTTTCCACCCATATCATAGAACTTGCGGAAGCCTTTTATACAGAAAAAACATGTCAGTTCAACTACATGGAATCTGAAATAAAAGACGACCGTTTCATTTGTAGCTATCGGTTGAAAGAAGGAATTTCCGAATCGCGCATCGGCAGCTGGTTAGTCAGAAAAGAGCTAAACACGCCTTAATCGAGAGCCCACTGCTTCATCTCATACATATCCAGATACTCTTCCCATTCGGGATCGACTTCCGTATAAATAGAAATAGGTAACAGATCGAACGGAGCGAGTGCCTCGTTCAGACGTTCGCCGAAAACGCGGACTGTACGGGTGTAGAAAACCCATATCTTCTCTCCTGCCCCAGTATAAACAGCGGTAAGGATGGAGAGTTTATCTTTTTCCATGGCTTTGCGTAAAGTTTCCTGTACATTCTCCATCTGTTCGGCAAGTACGTCTATGGGCATTCCTTTCTCATCCCCTTCATATTTCCAGGTTATTTCAACACGTTCCTTGAATTTACCGGACTGGATAAATTCCGTCAGTTCATCGCGTCCGCTTACTGTTACCAAATGCCCGTCTTCGTCTTCCGACAAGGCTGTGAACCATTCATTACTTAATCTCATATATTTTATTCTTTGTTATTTACATTTTAGAATCATTTTTCCGTTTCTTCCACAGCTGCCAGCTATTAAATATATTCTGCCACATATTATACATACAGCATAATATAACTCTGATTATCAAAGCAAAAGCCCACCTATTACTAATAGTGGGTAACAAAATAGTAACAAAAAAACGAAGAAATCGCTTTGCGGTGGGCTTCATGTGCAAAGGTAACAAAAGCTCTCTAACCATAAAAGCAAAACTGGCGAAAAGAAGAATACTGTTTTTCTTTTCGCCAGCATATATAATTTGCTGTCAATAGAAATTAGTTTAGTCCGTTTTGGATATATAGACAAAAACACAAACTAAACTTGTGTTTATAATAACTTTTTCAACTTATCTATGACATATCTTCCAATGCAGAGAACTTTGAATGATTTAGGCAACAGATATTTGGATGTTTTAATTAGAATGTCCCTTTTTTACACCTAATATCTATCTAAGAAATCTTACTTTTGTTTGATAATTAAAACAGAATGGAGAAAATTCAAGTAATACAACCTACCAAATTGCTCGCTCCTTATATAAAGCAATATTGGTTTTTAAGGATAGATGATGTAAAGCAAGGCTTTCAACGTTCTATCCCGGCAGGTTGTGTAGCACTTGTTTTTCATAAAGGGAACAAAATTATTTCTTCTTTTCATAAGGGAACGCAGCCACATTACAAATAGGGTAAATTTCAATAATGGATTGTTTTGATGAAAAAAACTCTTCAATATTTAGACTTACTGACATAGGGCTGTCATAGAAGACGCTATCTTTGTATCAAAAAGTATTCAACTTAATATTATAGAATATGAAAAGATTATTTTTATGCTCATCATTTGCTGATGTTGCTAATCTATTTGTCGATTGTGCCAAAGAAGATTTGCAAGGGAAAATTATAGCTTTTATACCAACTGCAAGCCTTACAGAACCAATACGATTCTATGTAAAAAAGGGGAAAAAGGCTTTAGAAGAAGCAGGAATGATTGTTGAAGAAGTCGAGATTACCCAACTGCCCAAAGAGGAAATATCTTCTATATTACATAAATGCGATTATATCTACATAACAGGTGGAAATACATTTTTCCTTTTGCAAGAGTTAAAAAGAAAAGGTGTTGATAAAATTATATCTAAACAAGTGAAATTGGGTAAACTGTATATTGGGGAATCTGCCGGAGCAATAATAGCCTCTCCCGATGCAGAATATATGAGAAGTGTGAATTTTGATCCAATAGAAAAGGCTCCTGAATTGAAAGACTGTACTTCTTTAGATTTGGTCGATTTTTATACGATTCCCCATTATGGAAATTTTCCATTCAAGAAAAAAGGTGAAAAGATAGTTCAACTATATAATGAGAAGTTGCAGCTTATTCCTATAAGTAATAAACAAGCTGTTATTATTGAAGATTCAAATATTCAAATTAAAGATGCAAAATGAATAGAATAGACCGTATTTCTGCTATATTGATTCAGTTACAATCGCACTCGTTAGTGAAAGCACAGCAAATTTCAGAACGTTTTAATATAAGCATTCGCACTGTATATCGAGATATAAGAACATTGGAAGAGGCAGGCATTCCTATCATAGGAAATCCCGGTATTGGTTATTCACTTGCAGAAGGATTCAAATTATCTCCTCTAATGTTTACTCAAAAAGAGGCTTTGTCCTTTTTGATTGCAGAGAAATTAGTACATGAACTAACTGATTCAAATAGCAACGAACATTATAAGTCTGGAATAGAAAAGATTAGGTCTGTCATGCGTTTTGCAGACAAAAATATGTTAGAAACAATGGAAAAGTGCATGTCTGTATTGGATACTTATAAATCATCTACCTATAAACCTGATATTCTTTTACTTATTTTACAAAGTATATACCAAAAAAGAATTATTGAAATATCTTATTTGGGAAGTAATGCGTTAAGTGTTTCAGAACGAAAGATTGAAGCTGTTGGAATTTTCTTTTCGAGAACTAACTGGTATCTAATAGGCTTTTATCTTCCCAAAGAAATCTATCTTACATTTCGGATAGATAGAATTCAAAAAATGCACATTCTTAATGAATTACAATCACGGGAGCATCCTCCTTTGGAAAAATTCATACGCGAGTTTTATGATAAAGAAAAATTACATGAAATCGTTATAAGAATAGAAAAGAATAAAACCTCCATAATGAATGATGATAAATATTATTACGGATTAACATCTGAGAAAGAGATAGGGGATATGTTTGAACTTCATTTTCTAACATTTTCAATCAGTAAGTTTGCACATTGGTATCTGTCTTTTGCAGATAGTGCAACTATAATAAGACCAGATTCTTTAAAATATGAAGTTAAAAATATTATCAATAACATTTCTATTTGATTGCTGTCAAATAGTATTTTTAATCGACTCAATGAAAAAAATATTCGACCAAAGATTTTTCCGCTTATTGTCGGAATGCTCACAACGTAAAGTGTCTGCATCTGAATTTGCAGAAGCTATCGAAGAATTGGCGACCCATGTAGCCAATTTTAGTATCAATGAGCAGGATTACAACGTTTTACTACGTTATTTTTCCTTTGGTTTGCACCGTCTTAAATCGTATCGTGTACGGTTTGAGCAAGAAAAAAATGCCCCATCTGCATCTAATTGATGAAGCGATAGGACTTTTGAACACTGAAATACGCCTTATCGAGTGGCGCATCAAATACCCGGAACAGCTACAGCAACGTATCAACAAACAGCCCCTTTCCCCTCTCTATCTCGCAGACAAGACAACCCTTATCAACATCATGGAAATGGTAAGCGGTCTGTTCCTCTCCAAAAACATCGTGTATCAGAACGGCAAGCCCGCCTACTTGGTGGACTTGGCGAAAGCCTTTGAATGGCTGTTCAACATCAAGATAGGCGACTGTTACCAAAAACATGAGGACGTGATAAAACGAAAGCCGGGCAAACTGACCGGGTTTCTTAATGGATTGGTAGAACTTATCAAAAAGGAACATGACAAGAAAGGATATAGATAATCAGTGACTTATGATTTATTTATAGGGGATTCCATTAGTTCCCCCGTAATTTCTTTGCGCCTATTTTCTGAACTTTGCTTCATCAATTGATTGACAGACAAGAATGTATAATCAGAAAAATGAAGCAATCATGTATATAGACAATGACGATTTCAGCGTATGGATGCAGAAGCTGTACGCCAAGCTGGAAGAACTCTGCAAGGATGTACGGGTACTACGCAATGCGGACAAGGTACTACCCGAAGATGACAACCTATTGGATAATCAAGACTTGTGTTTATTATTCAAAGTAAGTATCAAAACTCTGCAACGCTACCGGGCTATCGGTGCGCTGCCTTACTTCACTATCAGCGGAAAAGTGTATTACAAGGCTTCCGATGTCCGGGAGTTTATTAAAGAACGGTTCAGCGTCACCACGCTACGCCAGTTCGAGAAAGAACACTGTACGAAGAAAAAGAAGTGAATCTGAAAAGCCGGAACGGTGAATGTACTTCATCTGTTCCGACTTTCCCCGTTTATGGCTTACCCAACTTATCGGCTTCTTTCTTTAGCTGTTCGGCTTGCTCATTCAACAGCCTTGCACGTTCCAGTGCTTCCGCCTGCTTTTGGATGCGATATTCAAAATCCATCACTGAATCGGTCAAACTTCGGATAAAACCGTTATCCCGTTGCCACTTGAACTTGTTTTCCAGCATATCAAAAGTTTCCCCGTCTGCCTGTCCTTGCATCAGCAAATAGCGGTATTTTATATCGTTGTCCTGCAACTGCTGCATACGTTCAGCCAAACGGACATTCAAGAATATGGAAACGGAACAGACGACCAGCACTGCCGAAAAAACAAACAATCCCGGACGAATCCAAGAAGCGACCTTGTTGTAAATCCGTTGATAGAACGGTAAGGGCGTAGCTTCCTCTTTATCCGTCTTGCAAGAGCCCAAAGTATCAATCATTACCTTGAAACAACGGTAGGTTTCCAATGTTATTTTCTTGGTGTCCTCTATGTTCTTCTGCTGACCTTGCATCCTGCTCCTTATGTCGTCAAGTTGGCTTTGAATAACCCGCAACTTTTCTTCGGGAACAGCCGAATTACTGTGCAGTTCCGACAACGCTTGTTCGATTGCTCCCAGCCGTTCGAGAGTTTCCTCCCGACTGGCTGGCGTTGCCTGTGCTTCCTGCTTCTCTTTCAGTTCCGTAACCATAGAGAGAAGCCCCTCTAAAATCAAATTATCTTCCATGTCTTTACTGTTTAAGTTGTTTTTTCTTTTTCTTCTTCTTTCTCAAATTAAAATTAGGTTCTTCATCCACTGGGGGAGAAGAAGCAGAAAACAGACCGAGTGAACCTGTTATCAACGGACTGTCAGCCTTGTCCGGTGCAGGTGCTTGTTCCCGAACGGGTGCGAAAGTTGTTTGCCGTTGGCTTTCGGCAACATTCATTCCTGCATCCCCGAAACATTTATCCAGTTTGGAAAAACTGAAACTGCGGTCTATCTCCGACCCCTTGAACGTGTATTCGCCTTTGGAAAAGGATATGCCCTGTATCTCGTCAGTCTGTCCCTTTCGTTTGAACTGGATAGTGATACCCTTTTCCGCTAACCTGTGCTGCAACTGCTGCCAGTTACGGGATTTGCCGATTTCATTTTTCACAGCCGTGTAAATCTCGTATTTTGATTTGTCCGGCTCTTTCAATCGGTGCTGCTTCACCTGCTCTTTTCCCTCGGCGAAATAAAGCCCGTGTTTGGCTTTCAGCTTCTTGCATACCTGTTCGTTACGATACATGTCGTTCCTGTCCGAAATGGTCTTGCCGTTATTGTCTATGCGGTTGAACACGATATGCACATGTGGGTGTTCCCGGTCTTGATGGCGCACGATGATATACTGCGTATCGGTGATTTTCATTTCACGCATATACTCCTGCGCAAGCTGTACCATCTTCCCATCTGTCAATTTGGGCGCATCCACTGCCGAATAACTCAACGCAATATGTCCGACAGGCTTTTTCAAGTCGGGATTCATCCCGGTCTGCATACAGAAGCTGTGGATTATATCTCCCCGGCTTTCAGTCAGAACCCCGTCCGCATGAAGCAAAACCGCCTGCTCCTTGCCAAGCACATAGTTCACACAGCCCTTAAACCCGCTTCCCTTTTTTATTTTTCCAATCATCTGACAAATGGTTTATGATTTCAATAATCCGGTTTTTGAGCTTCACCAGTTCCACCGCCACCAGTGCGAAACCTCCGGCATTCGCCCGGTGCGCCAACTGGTTGATGTTGTTGGCTTCCCCTGCCAGTTTGCGGATGGTGTCCGCATCCTGCCTGTTCAGCCGGGGTATGACCTCTACCGAAACAACCGCCTGCCTTACATACTCACTGACACGTAACCCAGCTTCCCCGGCTCGCTTTCTGATGGCGTAATACTGCAACTCGGTCAGTTTCGTACTGACAACCCGTTGCTGCTTCTCTATCCGTTTCTTTGCCGGACGTCCCCCCGGCTTATCCTTTATATTCGTCATAGGTTTTTACATTTAAATGGTATCTTAAAAATTGCGACCAACGGGAGAAATTTTCTTTGCGGTGAGCAAAGCAAGGTAGTTTCGGTTTACCGAAACATAACCTTGCTCTCCAAATAAACCGCCAGCCGTTGGTAGTCCTGCCGGATTAAATGCCCCTGCCTCTCTTTTGTCTTGGGGCGGCACGTTGTCCGGTTTCCTGCTTCGTTTCCTGCACTTGGCTGGCTGCGTTTTTCTGTTCCTGCTTCCTGCCGCACAGATAATCGTTCAAGTCCGAATATCCCCTATAATTGTGCGAGAAGTCACGCACACGGTAGGGGTATTCCAATTCGATAGCCCGTGTCGCTTCATATCCAGCCTTGTCATTGTCAAGCATACAGTGGATGCGTTCATACGGGTACAGCACGTCAATGGCTTTCGACACATTGGCGGTAGAGTTAAGAATGGCATAATCCTGCCTGTCAAGGTCGGGTATGGTCGGACAGTTCCTCATGCGGAGCGTAAGGAAAGAGAGGTAGTCCATGAAACCCTCGAACACCAAACACTTCTCCCTCGGCTCTCCCTGCTGCCGTATATGGGTGATGTCTTTCGGGGCGATGCAGCCTTTGAAAAAGGAATTGCGAACCTCGTAACCTCCTGCCATGTTCGGGAAACCGATAGCAAAGAACGGTCTGCCATTATTGGTAAAATGGAGTTCCTTACATTCTCTTTTTGCCAGTTCGACATTGATACCCCGTCCCTGCAAGTAACGGAGCAATGCCGGATGGGTAAGGTCACGGACTTCCAAATGCTGGAAGCTCGGTTCTGTCCTACGCTGGGGAAAAGAAAAACTGACCGGACGGACGTGCGGTGTCTGTTCCGCTATCCGGTTTAAAAGGTATGGCAGGCTGTCGGAACAATAGAGTTCCTTTGCCAGTGCGATGATGTTACCGCCCTTGCCTGCGCCAAAGTCATACCAAAGGTTGCGGTCAGTGTTCACCTTGAAAGACGGTTCGTGTTCCTCCCTTAACGGTGATTTGTACCATAAACCGTTACCCTGCTGCTTGACAGGAGAGTAACCTAAACTGTGCAGATAGTCTGCGATGGGTATTTGTTTCACATCTTCGATGTTCATAACATTTTCTTTTTTGGGGATAAAAAAAATAGTTGAAAAGTGCGCCAGTCCTGTTTAGTCCGTTATATATACACCCGTACCATACTAAACCTGCCTGTTCCGATACAGGGAAATAGTAAGTCCGTTCCTCTTATATATACACCCGGACTAAACCAAACTGACTTTTAATAATGGAAATCGGGATTATAGCGGTAGCCCTTGCCCTCTTTCACAATCATGCGCTTGTTCACAAGAAACTTGTTAAGCGACACAAGAACATTGCGTCCACGCTCGTAACCGATACTCGCATAACCCTGTTTCAATGCCGCTATGACATTGGAATAGCCTTGTACCACCTGCTTGCCGAAACCGTTCTCCAACGCTTCCCGGTGTTGCCGTTCAGTCAGTTCCGCAAGCGAAAAGTTCCTGTCCTGCTTAGGTTGTTGGAATACATAATCATCCACGATTTCGGGTAAAGCGTTGTCATTGATACGGAATGCGAACGGGTCAAATTCCCGGTCACGTATGTGCATCGCCTTTACCTCGCTTATGTTGCCGTCCTGCTGGCTTTTCGTGATTTGCAGGACGGTTTCAGCCTTGTTGTTCAGTTCCGTACCGATATGCCCCCTTGTGTTGTCATCCCCCTTATTCAAATGCAGTACAGTGTGGATATGCAGGTTATATCCGCTTGACCAGCGCATCAAGAGGTTGATTAGGTCGGTTGATTCGCTGGGGCTGTTGATGTCATACATCAAGTCACGGATTCCGTCAATGATGAGCAACCCCACATCGGGCATATTTTCAAGCATATAGCCGATAATCTGTTTCCGCTTGTCGGGGGTCTGCTCCCTTAGCACGATGAAAACAAAATCGTCCCTGTCCTTGTCGGTAGGCAGTCCGGCAAGTCGCAAAATACGCTCCATGACCTTATGGCAATGGTATTTGCTCTGCTCGGTATCTACATAGAGGATTTTCCGCTTGTTCGGTGGCAGATATGCCGAATACTTCAGTACCTCGTCATTCTTCAACGCTGCCGCAACGATGGCGGAAATGTTGAATGTCTTTTTGCTCTTGGCTTTTCCTGTGGATGCGCTGAAATTACCCAGCGTGCCAATGGTAGAGCCGTTCACCCAGAGTATTTCGGGCGGCACTTCGTAAGTGTCCGTCACCTTTAGATGGATGGTTTTCCAAAGGGCTGCAAAATCCTCTTTCTGCATGGTGACATCCTGCCCGGCTTCTGTCGCTTTTCTATTTTCCATAGCCGCTATTTCTTTAAGGGACGGTTAAGGATATATTTCTGCGCTTCCTGCTCTATCTGCGCCTGCGTCTTCACCGGGTTCTGACGCAACCACGCTTCTAATTCCGCTTTCTCAAAATAAAGCATTTTGCCCTGCGGCTTGTAATGGGGTATCAAGTTACCCGAAGTCAGCTTGTACAGGTAACTTTTTGAAAGGTTCAAGAACTTGCTCGCTTCATCAAAACTAAGCACATTCTTTGAAAGGAACACTAAATTTTCGAGTTCTGCAACTCGCTTCTCAATACTTGTTTCCATATAACAAAAGTATTTGCGTTAGACAATATGGAGTGCATGCCCTCCAGTTTCTTGTAATCGATTACGGGGGCAAAAGTATTGAGGAATAGCTTGATAGTGGATTAAGCTATGTTTGAGGTATTAACCTATTCTTAAAGTTTTTTCAGTTGTTTGATATAATTGCTGATGGTTACATAATCTTTTTCATGTTCCACCCCTTTTACATAATTGGCGGCTGTGGCTAAATCACCTTGATTCAGATATTTATCTTTCTTTATATTCTTCGTAACAAACAACTTATTCTTTGCTATAACAGATTGCCAGTTAGGTGTTATCAAACCACGATTGCTTAATTCCGAAAAAAGAAAAGCTACCTGCCTGTTGTTATTAGACCTAAATATAACTTTTGGCTTACAGGAAAGTATTGCTTTCAAATCTTCAAAAGTCATAGGAGCATTGAAAATTTCCACTTCATTGATACAATCCACCAACAATGCTATTTGTCTGTCGTTTAAAATAGACTTAAACGGATTTTCTGTTTCAGCAATATGGGAGATAATTTTAGGCTCTTGGCATTTATCTTGAATTGGTTGCGGCTCTTTCTGTTGTGGCTGCATTTCCGCTTGCACCTTACTTTCTTTCTTTTTTCGCAAGTACGCAGAATATTTTTCCAATACAACAGTTTTAACTATTACAGAAAAATAAGGCAGTTCTTCATCATAAACCGTATTATCTTGCTCATACCGGGAATAATCAAATGAAAGAGGATTAAACGACATGTATTTTCTTTTCTCATCGGATTTCAAGGATTCATAAAAACCGCTTTCCCAAAAGAAATCAGATACAGAATAAAAATATTGAATATCATTCAACACAGAATAACGAATATATAACTGCACCAACTCATCAGTGGTACGAACATATTCTTGCTGTTCCAGTTTATCAGCCTGTTCTGCGTCGAAATATAAGGACTTAGAGGCAATATTATCTATCATAACTTGGCTGGCATGATTGATACAGCGATTGAATATACCTTGTATATGGTCGAATTTTATTTTCAGTTCTTCTTCTGTCATAATAATCTATGTTTCAGTTAGTAGAAACAAAGATATATTTTTCCGGCTAAACAAAGACAAAAAAAGAAAGAAAGTACGGTAACTGTGATATAACCATACTTTCTTTTTAAATCAGTCCGTCAAATTCGGTATCAAACTTATAGCTTCTTCTTTTTTCTTATCGACAATCTTCGCATAAATTTGAGTTGTGGCAATATTTTTATGTCCTAACAATTTGCTAACTGTGTACAAGTCAGCCCCCAATGTAAGCATCATGGTAGCATGGGTATGCCGGGCAACATGAAACGAGATATGCTTAATAATCCCTGCGTCTTTCGCCCATTTTTGAAGTATTTTATTTATAGTTCCCTCATGCGTCAAAGGAAAAATCAAATCATCGCTTTTTGCTTCATTTTGTTGCGGCAACCACTTTAACGCTTCATCGGATATAGGCAGATAAAGCGGTTCTTTTGTTTTCTGCATCTTTATTTCAATTCTTATTCTTTCACCGCTTTTCTGCAAATCGTTCCACTTCAATTTTCTTATATCGCTTACACGCAGCCCACACAAACAACTGAAAAGAAAGGCTTGTTTCATTATCTCATACTTGCACTCTGTCCCGATAAGCCGCTTCAATTCCTCTATTGTCAAATACTCCCTGCGGCTGACTTCCGCTTTTACCTTACTGGCAAAATCAAACTCTTTCGTTGGATTGACCGTAATAATCCCCTCTTTATAGGCTCTATTTATAGCGGTACGCAGCACCCCATAGTAAGCAATAACGGAATTATTACTTAATACACCCCCAGCCTTTAACAAACCAAACTTGCTTGCTTTCTTCGCTTGTTTCAAGAAATCCACAAAGCTATTTAAGAAGTCCTTATCTATATCACGAAAAGCTATGTAATCCCCTCTGAACAACTTTAGTTCACGGATGGTATTACCAACAGTCTTTTCATAGTTCAAGCTGCCACGTTCTTTAGATTGGCTTCTCATGTTCATTAAATAATCAATCACATTCGCTTTTGACTTGTTGGTGTTCTGAAAACCGTGTGCATCATTTTGTAACTCCACTATCCTCTTACTCTGAATCGCTTTTGCAAGAGCCAATGTAGCTTCGTTCTTCGCCTTATCCTCCCTCGTTTTTTCGGGTATAAGGTACAACTTCAAAAATTCATATTGCCGTTTACCGCCAACATAATTTTCTTTTCTAATAACATCACCTGTATAATAGTCCAAATAAATAGACTGGTTGCCATTGGCAAGCTGCTTGAATCTAATCCTTACAGGTTCTTTCAATTTAACTTCTTGTTTTTTCTTCGCCATAATTATGTTCTTATTTTGTTACCGATACAAATATAGCGATTTGTTTTGTTACTCCAATGAATACGGGTAACAAAATAGTAACAAAATAAAGGCATTTATTAGACTAAACAAGAAAACAAGGAAAATAAAGGAAATTACACTCAATAAACATAAAATACTAAATACCAATATCTTATATTTAATATTTTATCTCATTTTTTCTCTTTTTCCACAACTGACAGCTGTTGATGATGTTCTGCCACAACACATAAGAACCCGGACCGACCGAAGAAACCGGGTCGAGATAAGTATAAGACATCCAGATGGCGAGCACCGTGTTCTTTTGTCCCAGAGCCTGACCGGCACTGATACGGTCTTTATAAATAGTTCCGATCCGTTTTCCGAGAAAGAATTGAAGGGCGCAAGTAATAAAACCAGCCAATGCGATCAATATCTCGACCTCTACCGGAATCGTACTGTGGGCAAGCGATTTCACGGTCTGAGCCGTTACGATGGCCAGCGCCATCCCCCACATATAAAAAGCCAGGTCATGGAAACCTAACAAAAAATGATGTATCTTCGGAAGACAATACCGGAAGAACAATGCCAGAAAAAACGGGAAAAGCAACAACGGAAATACTTTACTCAAAATCTTCAGAAAAGCGGTGAAGAAAGTAACGTCCGTATGAGGCTCGACCAAAGGAAATATCAACGGCACAGCTACCGCCGCCAGAATATTCGATAACAGGGTATAAGTAGTCAGACTGGAAGCACTCCCACCCAACTTACCCGTAATAACAGCCGCCGCTGTCGCCGTCGGACAGATCAGACAAACCATCGCTGCTTCAAAAACCTCCCGATAGGAACCTCCCATAGGTACAAAAATCAACAAGGCTGCCAGGGCACATGAAGAAACAATCTGAAACAACAACAACCATCCGTGCCACGGAGACGGCATCAACTCCCGCCAATCCACTTTACAAAAAGTAAGTAATAACTGACCAAAGATCAATAAAGGAGTAAGATACGCAATAAGCGTGTTCATAAACGGTTTTGTCGGCTCCAGAAAGGTGAAGTTGGCAAACATCAAATAACCCAATACACCGGTCAGCATTGCAACAGGCAATGTCCAGTTCTTCAGAAAGTTCAACATGAGACCTATCTTTATATTTTCGGCGCAAAGATATATAAAAAAGCCCCATCCGGTAACGAATGAGGCTTCTTATTTACATATGCCTGTTTTTCATTATTTTCTGAACGGCGCTTTGACCACCTGTGCTTTCAGATTACGGTTACGTACTTTCACAAAGAATTCTGAGCCGGCTTTTGCATATTCGGGCTTCACATATCCCATACCGATACCTTTCTTCAACACCGGCGACATCGTTCCGGATGTTACAACACCGATGACCTGATCCTCAGCATCCACGATTTCATAACCATGGCGGGGAATACCCTTGTCTACCAACTCAAACGCACACAACTTACGGGTAACACCTTCTTTCTTCTGGCGTTCCAGTTCTGCACGGTTTGTAAATTCTTTCCCGTCCGCAAACTTAGTGATCCAACCCAATCCGGCTTCGATCGGAGAAGTCGTATCATCCAGATCATTGCCATACAGGCAGAATCCCATTTCCAGGCGAAGTGTGTCGCGGGCACCTAAACCAATCGGCTTGATACCTTCCGGCTTGCCGGCTTCAAAGATTGCATTCCAGATAGTCATTGCATCATCCGGATAGAAATACAATTCAAAACCACCCGCACCGGTATAACCCGTATTGGAAATGATTACATTCTTACAACCGGCAAACTCTCCGGTCACAAAAGAATAATAAGGGATAGACGAAAGATCGACCGGAGTCAGGCGTTGCAACACTTCAGTTGCTTTCGGTCCCTGGATAGCCAGCTGGGCAGTACGATCGGAAGAGTTTTCAAGCTCTGCCCCCACTGTGTTGTGACTGACACACCAATCCCAGTCTTTTGCAATATTTCCTGCATTTACGACCAACAGATATTTTTCCGGTTCATAGTGATAAACCAGCAGGTCATCCACAATACCACCTTTATCATTCGGGAAGCAAGTATATTGCGCCTTGCCCAATGGCAAAACAGATGCATCATTGGAAGTGATACCCTGGATAAAAGCCAGCGCATTCGGGCCTTTTACCCAAAACTCTCCCATATGAGATACATCGAATACACCTACACCATTCACAACGGTCATGTGTTCATCGATTATGCCGGTATATTCGATCGGCATATTATAACCTGCAAATTCATGCATTTTTGCTCCCAATGCGATATGTACATCGGTAAACGGAGTCGTTTTCATGTTATTATTACGTTTAAGATTTTTGAGCCAGAAGCTCGGTTATTTTTATAATTGTTTGCATACTCTTTTCCAATGAGTTGACCGGAAGGAACTCATAACGTCCATGGAAATTCAACCCGCCGGCAAATATATTCGGGCAGGGCAATCCCATAAATGACAAACGGGCACCGTCCGTTCCGCCGCGAATCGGTTTAACCAGCGGTTTAACACCGACAGACTCCATGGCTTCAAAGGCCAGGTCTACGATATATTTCTTCGGTTCAACCACTTCACGCATATTATAATATTGGTCGCGAAGTTCCAGCGTCGTACTGCCCGGATGGATTTCGTTCATACGTTTTACCCACATCTTCAACTGTGCTTTCTTTTCTTCAAACAAAGTGCGCACATGGTCGCGGATGATATAGGACAAGGAGGCTTCCTCTACCGTACCCGACATATTGGTCAGATGATAGAAACCTTCGTACCCCTGCGTATGTTCCGGACGTTGTGAAGCCGGCAGCCACGAAGCGAACTCGATAGCCAGCAACGAAGCATTCAGCATCTTGTTCTTCGCATAACCCGGATGAACGTTCAAACCTTTAAAAGTTATTTTGGCAGCTGCCGCATTGAAGTTTTCATATTCCAGTTCGCCAATCTGCCCGCCGTCGATCGTATAAGCCCATTCACAACCGAATTTCTCCACGTCAAAATGGTTGGCCCCTTCCCCGATCTCCTCGTCCGGAGTAAAACCGATACGTATCTTGCCATGTTCGATTTCCGGGTGATCCTTCAGATATTTCATAGCAGCGATGATGGCTGCCACACCGCCTTTATCGTCGGCTCCCAGCAAGGTCTTACCGTTGGTTACAATAATATCCTGGTCTTTATAATCATTCAGT
Source organism: Parabacteroides sp. AF17-3 (assembly GCF_003635445.1). Lineage (NCBI taxonomy): Bacteria > Pseudomonadati > Bacteroidota > Bacteroidia > Bacteroidales > Tannerellaceae > Parabacteroides > Parabacteroides sp. AF17-3. The sequence continues at coordinate 78,363 of NZ_QTMM01000024.1, forward strand.
TCCGGAAACATCTGGGGAGAAAGAACTACATTCTCTTCGGCGCACAGGACGATATCTCCTCCTTTATAATTTACAATCCGTGGAACCACATCTTTTCCCGACATATCCGGACTGGTATCCAGATGGGCGATAAAGCCGATAGCCGGAATCTTCTTATCGGTATTTGCCGGAAGTGTTGCCATCAGATAGCTGTTTTCATCCAGCGTGATGTCTTCCAGACCTATTTCTTCCAGTTCCTTTACCAATTCTTCTGCAAACACCCGCTGTCCCGGAGTACTTGGTGTTGTCCCGGTCTCTTCACTCGATTGTGTTTCAAACGTTACATACTTTAAAAATCTATCTAATACTGTCATAAGGTATACTTTTATATTTAAAGCATAAAAGTAGGTAAAGAGCGACGAATAACAAAATAATAAAGAGAAATAATTACCCAACGATTGTTTTGTAATTATTTCTCTTTTTATCTGGTTTGAACTATCTTGTCCCCGTGCTTGACACGGGGTCGCAAAAGAACCGGCAGTATCAAAATATACATATAGGATATGGTCTGTGCCGTTGCGATCCCGTGTCAAGCACGGGAACAGGATAGTTCAATTCTTTCTATAATTAACCCCTCTTAAAAACAGCCATTGCCATTATAACAATGTGTACAAACACATTCCTTCGGCAGGCCGATCGAAGCGATCAGGTCTTCTACTGTATTGAATTTAAGTGTAGTGATATTCAGCTGCTCACGGATACGTTCCACCAACATATTATATTGCTCGGTACCTGTTGTAGCATATTTATCCAGATCTTTTGCATCATCCCCTTCCAGTTCCTTGACAATCCGGCGGGCAATCAGTTCCAGGTGGGACTTGGAAGCAGAAAAACCGACAAACGGACAAGCATGCAGGATCGGAGGACATCCGATTCTCATATGCACCTCTTTCGCTCCATATCCATATAATATATTTACATTATCGCGAAGCTGTGTTCCGCGAACAATCGAATCGTCACAGAAAATCACCCGTTTCCCTTTCAGAAGGGCACGGTTCGGGATCAGTTTCATTTTAGCAACCAGGTCACGTACGGACTGGTTGGCCGGGGTAAAGCTACGGGGCCATGTCGGTGTATATTTAACGATAGCACGACGGTAAGGAATCCCTTTACCTTCAGCATATCCCAGCGCCATACCAATACCGGAGTCAGGGATACCCGATACAAAATCAGCATCCACCTCATCCTTCTTCGCCATAGCCAGACCGCTGGCATAACGGGAAGCATCTACGTTCACCCCTTCATATTCAGAGACCGGATAACCATAGTACACCCATAAGAAAGAGCAAACCTGCATTTTCTTATTCGGCTTACGCAACTGCGTCATCTTGTCTGCCGTAAGCATAACCACTTCGCCTGGTCCTACATTATAATCTATTTCATATCCCAGATTCGGGAAGCTGCAAGGTTCGCTTGATGCCGCATAGGCACCTTCTTTCTTACCGATCAGGATCGGAGTACGCCCCCATTTGTCGCGTGCGGCAATAATGCCTTCCTCTGTCAGAATAAGCATCGAGCAGGAACCTTTAATCTTTTCGAAAACAATTTCCACACCTTCAACAAACGTCTTACCCTGAGAGATCAGTAATGAAATCAATTCAGTCTGATTGATCTGGCCGGAACTCATTTCTGAAAAGTGACATCCCTTATCCAGCAATTCATTCTGTAGTTCCTCCAGATTGTTCACCTTGGCTACGGTCACAACGGCATATTTACCTAAGTGAGAATTAATGAAGATTGGTTGAGGATCTGTATCGCTGATGATACCTATACCTGAATTCCCCTGGAATTTCTCCAGTTCACTTTCAAAACGAGTACGGAAATAAGAATTTTCCAGATTATGGATAGAGCGTTTGAAGACGCCTTCGTGTAGGGTTGCCATACCGCCTCTGCGGGTTCCCAGGTGAGAATTGTAGTCTGTGCCGTAAAATAAGTCAGTTGCACAAGACGAATTAGAAATAGTTCCGAAAAAACCACCCATTGTTCTTAGTGTTTTTGATTTTTGAATTAGGGTACAAATGTACAAGAATATTTATACATATACCAAATGTAAAGTTGAATCTATAGAAAAAAAGATAACCGCCGAAACAATTGATAAAATACCTCCTTCCAAAAATCTGTTTCATCCTATTGAAACATTTGTTTCATTAGGTAGAAACACTTGTTTCATTACAATGAAACACTATCTATACTGTGTTAATGTTTTTAGTTGACTACTTTCAGCCTCATCTATAATAGAAGTTGACTCGATATAGAGTTTACCGGTAAGATAAATCAAGCCGGCAATAAAGAATAAACACTTTTTAACCACAACTAAAATAAAAGGTTTACAGCCACTTAGAAACAAATATCACCTGTAATGCATAAAAACGCTTGCATTGTAAAAAATAATATCTACTTTTGCACCCGGGTAAGTCCTACACGGCATGCTCCCTCGGAATCCCCCAGGGCTTGACCGCAGCAAGGGTACTTGGTTGTAGCGGCGCGATGTAGCAAGCTTACCCACCTGCCTCTTTAGCTCAGTTGGCCAGAGCACGTGATTTGTAATCTCGGGGTCGTTGGTTCGAATCCGACAAGAGGCTCAGAAGAATTGGAAATAGATAATTAACAATTGAAAATTCAAAAATTTGGAAGAGGAGGTTTATGACAATAAACTTCCTCTTTTTTTATTGTTATACATTGCATATTATAACAAAAGGATTAATTTTGCTGATAGAAACTTTAAAACAGCAGCACAAATGGAAGAAAATAAAGGTCTACTATTAAAAAGCGCGATGACTTATGGTTTAGCCATGGGAATTTTCTGGGTGATCAAGTACCTGTTCTTTATTTTCAGCAATACGGTTCCTGCCCTAAACATTATATATATAGTGCTTACACTGACAGTACCGTTCATCGCCTATTATCTGACAAAACGATACAAACAGGACATCGGCGGAAAGATCAGTTTCTTTCATGCCTGGCGCTTCGGCACAATGCTTTACTTTTTTGCCGCATTGATCGTCGCCCTCGAACATTTCGTGTTCTTCCAGTTTATCGCTCCGGCCGATTTTCTGGCAAACTCCGTAAACCAGATGATCGAAGTACTGAAAGATTCACAGGTAAGCACCGAAGTCATGGAAGCAATCGGAAAAACCAATTTCACTCCTATCCATATGGCTATTCAGGGTGTTTTCAATAATATATTTTATGGTATTATACTTTCGATACCGGTAGCAGCCATTCTGTGCAGGAACAATGAAACCGGTACGATCAGACAAGAACAATAAGGAGAAACAATACAAATAATGGATATATCAGTAGTTATTCCGTTGTACAACGAAGCCGAGTCTCTACCGGAACTGGAAGCATGGATAGAGCGGGTGATGAAAGAACATAACTTTACTTACGAAATTATATTTGTAAACGACGGCAGTACGGACAATTCATGGGAAGTGATCGAGGGTTTACAGCAAAAGAATCCTTGTATCAGAGCCATCAAGTTCCGTCGCAATTACGGCAAATCACCCGGACTGCATTGCGGTTTCGAGCGTGCCCAGGGAGATGTCGTCATCACCATGGATGCCGACCTCCAGGACAGTCCGGACGAAATCCCGGAACTCTACCGTATGATCACGGAAGACGGATACGACCTCGTTTCAGGATGGAAAAAGAAACGGTACGACCCGTTATCCAAAACGATCCCGACAAAGCTATTCAATGCCACGGCCCGCAAATTCTCTGGCATAAACAACCTGCACGATTTCAATTGCGGCCTGAAGGCTTACAAAAATGTCGTTATCAAAAATATCGAAGTGTACAACGATATGCACCGGTATATTCCATACCTGGCAAAGATTGCCGGTTTCCATAAGATCGGTGAAAAAGTCGTACAGCATCAGGCACGCAAATACGGAACAACCAAATTCGGGCTAAACCGTTTTGTCAACGGCTATCTGGATTTGATCACGTTATGGTTTACTTCCAAATTCGGAAAAAAGCCGATGCATTTCTTCGGTCTGTGGGGAAGCGTGATGTTCTTTATCGGTTTCATCGCATTGGTATTCGTATTAAGCATGAAACTGATCTCCATGTTCTCCGGCGATTTACGTCCGTTGGTAACAAACTCTCCATATTTCTATATATCGCTTACTGCGATGATCCTCGGAACGCAAATGTTCTTAGCCGGATTCATCGGCGAGTTGATTTCCAGGAATTCATCCAATAGAAACAACTATAAGATAGAATCAGAAATATGAGTACACCCGGGGTGGAAACTTTTTAATTTATGTCAATTATAGAAATAGTGTTACTAGCCATCGGATTATCGATGGATAGTTTGGCCGTGTCCGTAACCGGCGGAGCAGTAATCCGGAATTGCACTGTGTGCAATATGGTTAAGATCGGCTCTTTTATGGGTATCACACAGGCCACAATGACAGTTCTGGGCTATCTGGCCGGTGTCGGATTCCAGAAATACATTACAGCCTTCGACCACTGGATCGCTTTCATCCTGTTGCTTTACCTGGGAGGTAAAATGATATACGACAGTACGCAGGAAGAAGATGAAGACTGCAAAACAAATCCGCTCTGCAACAAAACATTGTTCGGACTGTCCATAGCAACAAGCATCGACGCACTGGCTATCGGTATCTCGCTGGCTATCCTGAAATCGGATATCATCATCCAGGCTTCCCTGATCGGAATCATCACATTCCTTATGTCTGTTTCAGGCGTTTATTTCGGAAGTCGTTTCGGACGTAAGGTGGATTTGAAACTCGACCTGATCGGCGGACTGATACTAATCGGTATCGGAGCAAAAATATTGATAGAACACCTGTTCTTCTGCTAATAAAATAAATGTATATGAAAAGTCAGGAATTACGTAAATTGGCACCGGAACTCGATTCACTCCGCCTCGGTAGTGGTTGGAGCATTGAAGATCTCAGCAAACCGCAAATCATCGTTGAGAGCAGTTACGGACACAGCCACCCCGGAAGTGCCCATCTGAACAAGCTGGTGGAAGAAGCCGGCAAAGGTATCAGCGATGCCGGAGGACGGGCTGCCAATTACTACGTCACTGACATTTGCGACGGCGAAGCACAGGGGCACGACGGAATGAACTATTCGCTCGTATCCCGCGATATCATGGCAGCCATGATGGAGATACACGTAAAAGCAACGCCTTTCGATGCGGGAATATTCATTACCAGTTGCGACAAATCGGTGCCCGCCCACCTGATGGCGATCGCCCGGCTGAATATGCCGGCCCTGCTCCTGACGGGAGGTATTATGAAAGCCGGCCCCAACCTGCTGACTTTAGAACAAATCGGAACATACAGTGCACAATACGAACGGAAAGAAATAAGCGAAGAGCAATTCCTCGCTTATAAAAAAGATGCCTGCCCGACTTGCGGAGCCTGTTCATTTATGGGAACAGCCTCGACAATGCAGGTAATGGCCGAAGCGCTGGGTATCGCACTGCCGGGTTCGGCCTTGGTCCCTACGCACGTACATTATATAAAAGAGATATCCCGGTATGCCGGCCAGCGTTCCGTCGAATTAGGAAAAGAAGAGTTACTGCCTTCCGATATCCTGACAATCGACGCTTTCAGAAATGCTATCATAGTGCACGCCGCGATAGCTGGCTCCAGCAACAGCCTGCTACATCTGCCGGCCATTGCGCATGAACTAGGCATCGACCTTCCGCCTGAATTATTTGATGAAATCCATCGCCAAATTCCTTTTTTACTGAATATCCGTCCAAGCGGATTCTGGCCGGGCGAATATTTCTGGTATGCCGGCGGCGTTCCCGCCATTCTGGAAGAACTGAAAGACGTACTTAACCTGGACATCCGGACAGTAACAGGCAAAAGCCTGGGAGAAAATCTTGAAACACTCCGCACAAACGGATTTTATGAAGGATGCCGCAAATACTTGTCCCCGCTTGGAGTAAAAGTCAGCGACATTATCAAACCTTTTAAAAGTCCGATCCGGAAACAAGGAGCGATTGCCATATTAAAAGGGAATCTCGCCCCGGAAGGAGCCGTTGTCAAACATGCCGCCATCTCCCCCAACCTGATGCAGGCAACATTAACGGCCCGTGTATTCGATAGCGAAGAAGAAGCATTGCAAGCTGTATTGCAGAAAAATATCCATCCGGGAGAAGCCGTCTTTATCCGTTACGAAGGCCCGAAAGGCAGCGGAATGCCGGAAATGTTTTACACGACCGAAGCCATCGCCTCCGACCCGGAACTGGCAGAAAGCATTGCCCTCATTACCGACGGACGTTTTTCCGGAGCTACCCGCGGCCCGGCCGTCGGACACGTCTCCCCGGAAGCATACGACGGCGGTCCTATCGCCCTGGTTGAAGACAATGACCTGATCCGTATCGACATTCCTGCCCGTAAGCTCGAGATCATCGGAACCAACGGCTTCCAACAATCACCGGAGGAAATAGACCGGATTTTGTCGGAGCGTCGTAAACAATGGACACAGCCTGTATCCCGCCATAGCCGCGGTATCCTGGATATTTTTACACGCAACTGCGCATCTCCCATGAAAGGGGCTTATATGGAAAACAAAAAGGCTTGACAACTGACATTGATTGAATTACAATAAATTTTAGTATCTTTGCTGCGCTAAAATTTAAAGAGATGTACAAGAAGATCATTCTGGCGGCCGGTTTATGGATACTTATGTTCACTGCCTGTACAAAACAGAAACAATATTTCGAAGAAAGCGGTTCCGTTTTTCATACTATCTATCATATTAAATATGAAGGTTCTGAAATACTGACAGAAAAGATTGATGCCGAGTTTCAAAAGTTCAATCTTTCGTTAAATCCGTTCAATCCGAACTCTATCATATCAAAAGTGAACCGGAATGAGGCGGTCGAAGCAGATGACTGGTTTATCGAGGTGTTCAACAAAGCAAAAGAAGTATCCGACCATTCGGAAGGCATTTTCGATATCACCTGTGCTCCTCTGGTCAATCTCTGGGGATTCGGTTTCAGCAAAATGGACAGTGTGACTCCTCAAATGATCGACAGTATCAAACAATTCGTCGGTTATCAGAAAGTCAGACTGGACGGACGGAAAGTAGTAAAAGATGATTCCCGTATCCTGTTGAATTGCTCCGCGATTGCCAAAGGATATGCAAGCGATATCATAGCACGTCTGCTCGAACGTGAAGGCATTGAAAATTATATGGTCGAAATTGGTGGCGAAGTAACGATGAAAGGCGTCAACCAGAACGGGAAATGCTGGCGTATAGGAATCAATAAACCGGAAGACGATTCAACCGGAATAAAAAACGATATAGAAGAAGTAGTCCAGTTATGCAAAAAAGGAGGCGTTGCCACATCCGGCAACTACCGTAACTACTACATCAAAGATGGAAAAAAGTACGCCCATACGATTGACCCGCGTACCGGATACCCATCCGAACAAAGCATATTAAGCGCAACAATTGTAGCTGAAGATTGTATCACCGCCGATGCTTATGCGACAGCCTTCATGGCAATGGGGCTGGAAAAAGCACGTGAAGCGGCAAAAAATATTCCCGGTATTGAATATTATGTAATCTACTCCGATGAAAACGGTAAACATCAGATAGAATACTCTACCGGTATGCTTCAATATCTGCCAAACAGGCCGATTGAAGCAATGCTGAACGAGTAGCAATTTTTTATGAAGAATTTTATTAATCAATTTGAATGCAAAGAAGTAAAAGCCGGTGAAGTAGTATATGACACAGAACAAATGGGAAACATATTACTTTTTGTCACTACAGGCAAACTTCTCATCTGTTCGAAAACGGCAACCCCGGTAGTAGAAGTCGATGAAGGGTATTTCGTTTTATTGCCTACGGAAAAACGTCATATCATAACGGCTATCACAGATGCACAGACAGTACTCATGCATGCGGGAACTTTATCCACAATGATCACGGAAGATCCGGAGTGGAATCCGGAACGTCCGGTCGTTCTACCGACTTTCCCGTCATTAGCAAAAACACTATTTTTGCTTGAATCCTATCAGAAAGAAAAAAGGTCTAATATAAATTAGACCTTTATTTACTTTCATTATTTTCTCCTTTTAAAACTTCTTGATCAGGAACGATGGATTGATCCGGAAATAAATCCCTGCCGAAAAACTGGTAGCGCTGCCGGATTTACCGACTTCACCAGCCCCCGGTCCAAACTTATCGACAGACAGATGCTGATATACATCCACATCTACCCCCAGGGAAAAACCTTTCCCAAAACTCTTTGAGTATTCCAACCCCAGATAAACCATATTTTGCCCGCCAAAAGAAACATTTTCATCCGATGTCGATACCGCCCCATAAAACGGACTGCCGAACATGGAGATGAATTTATTACTGTTCCAATAAGATGTTTTCACCCGAAAATCGTAAATATCCGCAGATGCCCGGACATAAAAACCGGAGCCGCTACCATATGGCCATAACTTACCGGCCTGCTGATAATAACCAGCGACATCAAATTCAAGATTTACATTCCGGAATATCGGATTACCTGTGTTCCAAACCGTACCGACTCCCACAGCGCCATTCATCAAAGTTTGTACAGAGTTAGTAAATATCGTATCGATCTCCCCTCCCCGATGTTGGGCCAATCCCTGCACCGGTGCATAAAAATGAAAACGCGCATCCGGATCATTCAATTTATAACGCCCCGACAACCCGACAGTAAAAGCCTCCTGATGCGTATCTTCCCGGAAAATAAAACTTTCCCAGTTCACCCAGACATCCAGGTCAAATCTGCGGGAGTCATACAACAACTGAAGTCCGGCTTCCGGATCAGCCGTCAGGTTCAACTCCGGATTATATAAAGGTTCGATCAGGTTATGATTAGCACCGCCATAAATATCGCCAAGAACAATATTCACATGATCGGACAAAGCCATCTGCGCCCGAAAAAAAGGAAGGACATGGAAGCCATGCTGGTACTGGTCGCCTTTCCATTCGGCAATATCCTGATAAGCCAGGCTCGGATATTTCTTTGCACCCCAATAACGGAGCATATGCACCCCCAACTCAAGTTTTATATTACCCAGCGGATAAAAAACAGCTTTCGGTTGTATCCAGAATCCCGGCAAAGAATATCCTTTCATAATCGAACCGGTATATTCATTATCTTTAAAGAAACTTATATTATCCAGTTCGACAGATAATTGCCCTTTCTTTTCCGGATCGATCCGGTGGTCCGACTTAAACACCCGGTCGGAAATTTGTGCCTGGGCCGAACATACAACAAATAGATTTGCAATCAGAAAGCAAATACCCGGCAGAAGCAGACGGGTAGATTTCAAGGGAAGAGTTTTCATTTATTTCAAAATTTGCAGCAAACGTAAGAAATTATCAGCAATAAAAAAAGGGATACGGATGTTTAGCTTCCGTACCCCTTCTCTTATACTATTTGTTAAAACTAACTCAACGTCTTGGAGTAGCTTCTTTAACAACCATCTGACGGCCTTCGTATTCAGCACCGTTCAATTCATTGATTGCATTTCTTGCTTCGCTTTCATTTGTAAATTCTGCGAATGCAAAACCTTTTGATCTGTTAGTGTCGCGATCAATGATTAACTTTACTGATTCTACAACTCCATACTCTTCTAAAACCTGCTGTAAGTCAGATTCTCTAACCCGATAGTTCAGGTTACCAATGTAAATATTCATACAAAAATGATATAAAATAATTAATAAAAAAACTGTAACAAATAATCTTGGAAAGGTCCATTACTACAAAATAAATTCACTTGTTGAATATTACATCGGAGATAAAAGAGCAATTTCTGAAAACTATGTTGTTCACATGCCACAAAGGAAAGTATTTTTATTCGATAAACAACTATATTCGTCAAAATTATTTGTGAAACCAATCTATTTTTATAGTTTTGTAACAAAATAGTTCAAGAGATAGATATTTTTTATCTTACGTACAACTCAAAAAACAAGCCTTTAGTACGAAGAGAATAGTACTTTTGTACAGAAAGACTGGCAAGTTATTGGAAATTATAGTATTTTTGACCAATTATATCGCATATTTATCCTTTTTAATTCAATTAAGAAGGCCTAAATTTGCACAATTATTTTTGAACTTAAATTGACATGGAAAAAATCGAAGTAAAAGAAGCTAAAGGGAAACTTGGCATTCTCGTTGTGGGTGTAGGTGGAGCAGTATCAACCACCATGATTACAGGTACTCTGGCTGCTCGTAAAGGAGTAGCGAAACCAATCGGCTCAATCGCCCAGATGGCGACTATGCGATTGGAAAGCGGAGAAGAGAAAGCAATCAAAGACATTGTGCCTTTGGCTGATCTGAACGATATTGTATTCGGCGGTTGGGATATATTCCCTGATAATGCATACGAAGCTGCCATGTATGCTGAAGTATTAAAGGAAAAAGACCTGAACAATGTGAAAGAAGAATTGCAGGCCATCAAACCGATGCCGGCTGCATTCGATCACAACTGGGCTAAACGCTTAAACGGAACGCACATCAAACAGGCTGCCACCCGTTGGGAAATGGTAGAACAACTGCGCCAGGACATCCGCGATTTCAAGGCTGCCAATAATTGCGAACGTATCGCTGTTTTATGGGCTGCAAGTACTGAAATCTACATTCCTCTGTCAGATGAACACATGTCGCTTGCCGCATTGGAAAAAGCGATGAAGGAAAACAATACGGAAGCTGTTTCCCCGAGTATGTGTTATGCTTACGCTGCTATCGCAGAAGGCGCTCCGTTCATTATGGGTGCTCCTAACCTGTGTGTAGACACGCCGGCTATGTGGGAATTCTCCAAACAGATGAATGTTCCTATCTCCGGAAAGGACTTCAAGAGCGGACAGACATTAATGAAGACTGTATTGGCTCCGATGTTCAAAACACGCATGCTGGGTGTAAGCGGCTGGTTCTCCACCAACATCTTAGGAAACCGCGACGGCGAAGTATTGGATGATCCTGCAAACTTCAAGACAAAAGAAGTTAGTAAACTGTCTGTGATCGACAATATCTTCGAACCTGAAAAATATCCGGACCTTTATGGTGACGTATATCATAAGGTACGTATCAACTATTATCCTCCCCGCAAGGATAACAAGGAAGCATGGGACAACATCGACATCTTCGGATGGATGGGCTATCCGATGGAAATCAAGGTAAACTTCCTTTGCCGTGACTCTATCCTCGCCGCTCCTATCGCTCTCGACCTGGTATTGTTCAGCGACTTGGCTATGCGTGCCGGTATGTCCGGTATCCAGACTTGGTTGTCATTCTTCTGCAAGAGCCCGATGCACGATTTCGAACACCAGCCTGTTCACGACCTGTTCCAGCAGTGGAGAATGGTTAAACAGACTTTGCGTGATATGATCGGAGAAAAAGCACCTAGCTATCTGGATTAATACACACATATAAAAAGACTTCTTCTATCCGTCCAAAAACGATTTTTTCCTCGGATAGAAGAATTTCTTTTTCATATATCAATCATCTTAATTCAATTAGTTTCTGACAAATATGGATTATGCAATCATTGCAGCTGGCGAGGGTTCCCGCTTGGTGCAAGAAGGAGTAAAATGGCCCAAACCACTGGTACAACTAAACGGTACGGCGTTAATTGATCGTTTGATCAATGTTTTTCTGAAAAACGATGCGTCATCTATCAGTATTATTGTAAATGAAGAAATGACGGAAGTGCAGGAGCACTTGCGAAAACTGGAACTGCCTGTTCCTTTTTATCTGCTGGTTAAATCCACGCCCAGTTCCATGCATAGCTTTTATGAGCTCAGCCACCATCTGGACAGCGATCATATCTGCCTGACAACCGTCGACACGATTTTCAAAGAAGAAGAGTTCGGCGGATACATCCAGGCGTTCCTGAAAGAAAGTCAATTGGACGGGTTAATGGCAGTAACCGATTTTATAGATGACGAAAAACCTTTATACGTAGATACAGACAACGATTTAGTAATCCGGGGCTTTCTGGATAAACAAGGAGAACCGCCATGTTCTTATATCTCCGGCGGTATTTACTGCCTGCGACGTTCCGGACTGAAAGTTCTGAATAATGCAATCGGACAAGGCATGTCACGTATGCGCAACTACCAACGTCAGCTTATTGCTGAAGGATTAAAGCTGAAAGCTTATCCATTCAGCAAAATCGTAGACGTCGATCATGCCGAAGATATCAAAAAGGCCGAAGATTTTTTAAACAGTTGATAGTTGACAAGTGACAACTAAATAAAAAAGTAATGAGTAAACTAACAATAGCAGGCATCCGCCGGGAAAATCAATTTTCCCCCAACCATATCGGTAACGATGCCGCCATCTTCTCTCTGACCGTCCAACATCTGCGCGATCTGGGATGTGAAGTAAACGAATACATAGAATCAGATCTGATAATCCATCAATTTGAAGAGACAGCCATCTTCAATATGGTCAGAAACTGGACTTCTATCCATAAACTACAGCAGATGGAAGATCAGGGTTATACCGTTATCAACTCCGGCTATGGAATAGAAAACTGTACACGCGAGAAAATGACCCGCCTGTTAATGTCGAACAACATCTCACATCCGGCCAGCCTGATCCTTCCTACCGATGAAGACCCGACAGCCGCACTGGAAAAAGCCGGATTTTATAACTGCTGGATCAAACGAGGCGACTTTCACGCCATCCACCGGGAAGATGTCACCTACGTCAGGAATCCGGAAGAAGCCAAAACAATCCTGAAAGAATACGCCATCCGCGGAATCAAGACTGCCGTAGTCAACGAACATCTGGTTGGCGACCTGGTTAAGTTCTATGGCGTGACCGGAACTGATTTCTTTTATTGGTTCTACCCCTCCAACCAACATCACAGTAAATTCGGGTTAGAACAGATAAACGGAACGGCCAAAGGCATTCCGTTTGACGATTCAAAGTTGCAGCAACTTTGCAGCCAGGCGGCAGAAGTACTGAACATTCATATTTACGGTGGTGACTGTATTATTTCAGATGACGGATCGATCCGGCTGATCGATTTCAATGACTGGCCCAGTTTTGCTCCCTGCCGGGACGAAGCTGCCCCCCTGATTGCCCGCCGCATCTATAATTTAATCAGCAAGTAATGGAAGAAACAAAAAAGAAACCCGATATAGAGTCTACACTCAAATCCCTGGATACCGAAGAATTCATCGATATCCACTTCTATCGCCCGATCGGTTATCGTTGGGCGTTATTCTTCAATAAGCTGGGAGTATCCCCCAATACAATTACCGTAGCCAGTATATTTATAGGTATTGCAGCCGGTATTTGTTTCTATTACCAGAGCCTGACAATAAATATCATCGGTATGTTATTGCTTATCTGGGCAAACTCATACGACAGCGCCGACGGACAGCTGGCCCGCATGACTGGTAAGAAAACACCATTGGGTCGTATTCTGGACGGAACAGCCGGCGACTGCTGGTTTATTGCTATCTATGCCGCCATCTGCCTTCGGTTGACACCGGAATGGGGTATCTGGATCTGGATATTTGCTGCTATCACCGGATTTTTCCACAGCAAACAAGCCGCCATGGCTGATTATTACCGGAATATCCACCTGTTATTCCTGAAAGGAAAAGCCGGAAGCGAACTCTCCCACTCTCCCGCCCTGAAAGAGAAATACAAGACGATGAGTTGGAAAAAAGATTTTATCTACAAACTTTTTGAAACATTTTATATCAACTATACCGTCGGGCAGGAAGCATTGTCACCGAAGTTTCAGAAAATGATGAACATCATCCGGACCAAGTATCACGATGAAGCTCCGGAATGGTTCCGGAAAGCCTTCCGTGAAAAGAGCCTTCCGATGATGAAATACACGAATATGCTGTCATTCAACACACGTGTCATTGCTTTATTCGTCAGTCTTTTCATCGATATGCCCTGGCTGTATTTCGTATTTGAAATGACAGTATTGAATATCATGCTGGCATATATGATCGTAACACACGAACGTTTCTGTGCCCAATTCACTAAAGAACTCGAATCAAAATCATAAATATATGTTCGAATCAGACAAGATAAAAGGAATCATATTCGATTATGGCGGTACCATCGACAGCAATGGCATGCACTGGGCCGAAGTGATCTGGATGGCTTATCAGGCCGAAGAAGTACCGGTGAGCAAAGAGATCTTCCGGAATGCCTATGTGCACGGCGAACGGACGTTAGGTAAAAATCCGATCGTAAAGCCCCATCACACTTTCCTCGACATGCTGCGCCTGAAGACAGACATACAGATCGAATGGCTCAAAGCCGGCGATTTTATCCCCGAAGCGTATGCCACTCCCGGATTAAAACAGCGGCTGGCCGACTGGTGCTATGCTTATGCACGGAAGTCGATCGACACAGCTCGTCCCATACTGGAGGCATTGTCTCAAAAATACCCGCTGGTACTGGTCTCCAATTTCTATGGGAACATCGAATCCGTACTAAAAGATTTTCATCTGGATACTTATTTTAAATCGATTGTCGAATCAGCAGTTGTCGGTATCCGCAAACCCGATCCGGCTATATTCGAATTAGGTGTAAAAGAATTATCATTACCGGCAGAAACGATCGTCGTAATCGGGGATTCTCACGATAAAGACATTATCCCCGCCACGTCTATCGGCTGCAAAACAATCTGGCTGAAAAGCATCGGCTGGAGCGATTACCGGGGGGATGAATCGGCCGACCTGGTTATTACCGATTTCACAGAACTGGAACAGGCATTCAGCCTATAGACTTTCTGACCATCAATAATTCAATAGAAACCTTTCCAATCTCAAAAGTAGTCCTATCTTTGTTACCAAAAAGACAGGACTACTTTTATGATAAAAAAATATGCACTAGTACTATTCGTACTACTCACATCATGTGACCTGATAGACTACCATCCATACGACGGCAGAATCACGTACAAGGAAGACAAAGATATCAATGAAATGAATATTTTTAAAATCCGGAACGCCTGCCAGGATAAAGACACCATCCGTTTTATCTTTACAGGCGACACTCAGCGCTGGCTGGATGAAACGAATGACTTCGTGAAACATGTCAACCAACGGGACTCTATCGATTTTGTCATTCACGGAGGTGACCTGACCGATTTTGGTATCAAAAAAGAATATATCTGGCAACATTCAATTTTATCCAAGCTAAAAATACCTTATGTTGCCCTGATCGGCAATCATGACATTATCGGCAACGGGGAATTGGTATACGAGGATATGTACGGTCCTAAAAACTTCTCATTCAGCGTCGGCCCCTCACAGTATTATGGTGGAGGTGGTGCAATCCGTTTCATCTGCCTGAATACAAATGCGCTTGAATACGATTACTCTATTCCTGTACCCGATTTCTCCTTTATAAAGGGTATACTGAACAGTACAACAGAAGATGATAAATGCACGATCTTTGTTATGCATGTGCCGCCCGGAAGCGAGCAATTCAATAACAATGTGGCAGATATCTTCCAGGAAAAGATACGGGAATTTCCCAATCCTCTTTTCTGCTTGCATGCCCACGACCATAACATTGCCGCCCGCGACCTGTTCGATGACGGGATCATTTATTATTGCTGCGACAATATCGGCAAACGTACTTATTTACTCTTTACCGTAACACCTGATGACTACTCATATGAAATCGTTAAATTTTAAATTACTACTGCTCTTAACCTTGCTTTTTCCGTTTTATACAAATGCTCAGGACAGTATCCCTGCCCCAACTTTGTATGACAGACATATAGAAAGATACACTTCACTATGGGAAAATCTTATCCCCCGGTACAGTAAAATACAATTTGCCGGTTCCATGGGCATGTTCTCTTTCGGGATCGGATGGGACTACTACCGCCATCACTGGGAAACAGACCTTCTCTTCGGATTTGTTCCCAAAACCGCCCGTAACCTGAAAGCTGAAAGTTCAAAAAAACGTCACACCATGGCAACATTCACGGTAAAGCAAAATTATATCCCCTGGAGAGTTCCTTTGCATAAAAACATTGATTTCGAACCGTTAACAACAGGGTTATACATTAACACCCTGCTTGACAGAGATTTTTGGGTACAAAGCCCTGACAAATACCCTAAAGGCTATTACTTCTTTTCAACAAGAGTACGGACCCATATTTTTCTCGGCGAACGTGTCACCTTTAAATTCAATAATCCGGGAAGATGGCATAAATCAGTCACGCTGTTTTACGAACTCAGCTCATGCGATCTGTATATCCTTAACAAATTTGGAAACAAATATCTGAAGCCGAAAGACTATCTCAGCCTGTCATTTGGCCTGAAGTTTCAGATATTGTGATAAGAAATATTATACTTCCATAAGAGATTACTCATCACTACATTATAATAAATACAAATATTTGTATATACCATAGACTATATTTGTTATTTTTAACCAGCAACCACACATTACTTATTGTATCATTTAACACATAAAAACAATCTTCAAAAAAACTTCAAAACAAGGGTCTGAACCGCCTTTCACAATACACAATAACAAGCTATAACCCACAGACATACCATAAAAAGTAATGACTAAAAAAAACGATCGTTTTAAGTAGTCATTATTTTGTCTATTTTAACAATTGAAGCAATTTCTATATAAGTTTTGAAAATTAAAATCTAAATATTTTTTCTTTGTTGTAGATATGAATAAAATGCCTACCTTTGCGGTGACTAAAAAAAACGATCGTTTTAGCTAGTCATTGTTTTTCGTCAGCTCACATCTGTGACTGACGAACTTTGTTGTGTCAATACCTTATAGTTTGTTATGATTTATATATTCATTGCTATTTCTCTACTTATATCAATAGTTCTATCAGCGCTTATTATTCCAAGGATTCTCGTCGTAGCTTTCCGAAAAAAGTTATTCGACATCCCCGACGAACGAAAAGTCCATAGCGGAATAATTCCCCGTCTGGGCGGCATATCATTTGTCCCCACCATCCTATTTTCATTGGCTTTCACCACCGGATTAAGGTATCTTATCGGTTATGAAATCGCCATTGAGAGCCTTCATTTCATAGTTCCTGAATTTTATTTCTTAGTCTGTGGCTTAACGTTATTGTATTTATCAGGCATAAAAGATGACCTGGTCGGACTGCGTTACCGAAGCAAATTCGTTATACAGATCATAGCAGCCTCCCTTATCCCCCTGTCCGGCCTATGGATCAACAACCTGTATGGCCTTTTCGGAATTGAGGAACTGACTCCCTGGCTAGGAATCCCTTTTACAATCCTATTAACTGTATTCATTGTTAATGCGATCAATCTAATTGATGGTATTGATGGGTTAGCGTCCGGGTTAAGCAGTATATCACTGTTAACTCTCGGCAGCTTATATATCTATTATGACCAATGGATTTATGCCATGCTTGCATTTTCTACACTGGGAGTACTACTTCCCTTCTTCTATTATAATGTTTTTGGAAATGTAGATCGCTGTAAAAAGATATTTATGGGAGATACAGGTAGTTTGACACTGGGATATATATTAGCTTTTTTGGCGATTTCCTATACCAATAACAATCCTGAAAGAGCACCATATTCAGAGGGAGCTATCGTTATAGCTTTCTCTACACTAATCGTACCTATGTTCGATGTGATTAGGGTAATATTGGTACGCGCCCGAAATCACAAAGGATTATTTAACGCAGATAGAAATCATATACATCACAAATTTTTGGATATGGGTTTCAGTTCTCTCAAAGCAATGATTTGTATACTAACGATGGCGTTATCATTTAGTGTTATCAATATTATATTAGCATCTGTCATAAATAATAATATACTACTTTTGGTAGATATAGTCACTTGGATTATCTTGAATTTATGGTTTGATTGGATAAGAGATTCAAAAAAATAAAATATAATCAACTAAAAAAAATCGAAATACCCTTCCTTTTAATAACATTTAGAACTATCTATAATTATCGAGAAAATGCTACGAGACAGACAATCTCATATTATAACAAAAATCTACAAATCAGATTTAGGGAATAGATTCTTAAATGGAGCGTTTTGGTCATTATTAGGAGCTATTAGTGGAAGAGGATTCGTACTACTTTCATTCATTTTTGTCGCAAGAATACTAGGGCAGCATACATATGGAGAACTTGGTATTATCCGTTCCACAATAAATATGTTTACTGTTTTTGCAGGTATGGGAATTGGAGCTACAGCCTCTAAATTTATTTCTCAATATAGAAATAATGAACCCAATAGAATTATAGACATATATTCTCTTTCAAACACAATTTCAATCATTATTGGTTTTATAGGAGCCTTTTCATTAATCGTATTTTCTCCATATATTGCTGATAAATCATTAGAAGCTCCTTATCTGACTTTTGAAATACAACTAGGAGCAATCGTATTATTGTTTACAACAATAAATGGAGCTCAAAGTGGTGCTCTATCTGGTTTTGAAGATTTCAAATCAATTGCATTAAATACTTTCATATCTGGCACTATACAAAGTTTATTACTAGTACTATTAAGTTATTATTATGGCATTTCAGGATGTATTATAGCACTAGGTTTTGGATGTATTTTCTTATCATTATTCAATCATTTTTCGTTAAAGAAACAACTAACAAAGTATAATACAAAACACAAACAAACGTATTTATTAATGCGAATATCAAAAGATATGATAAAAATCCTTTGGTCTTTTTCACTTCCAACAGTATTATCTTCAATTTTAGTTATTCCTGTCTTATGGTGGGCCAGAACTTTTTTAATTTCGAAATCTAGCTTTAGTGAAATGGCTATTTTTGATATTGCAGATCAATGGTCAATAATGGTCCTATTCATTCCAAGTACCTTAACTCAAATAACACTACCATTACTATCCAACACATTGAGTGGAAATAAACATATACAATACATTAAACTGGTTAAAGCAAATATCATTCTAAATATTGCAATTTCATTTGTGATATCTGCCTTTGTAATTCTTTTAAGAAAATATATTTTAGAATTATATGGGAAAGAATTTATTGATACAACTCCGCTTATTTTTATGATGATTTCATCCATTATGATATCCGGTTGCAATGTTGTTGGGCAAGTGATTGCTAGTAGAGGAAAAATGTGGCATGCATTTTTTTTTAATGCCATTTGGTCTATTTGGATCATCCTATTCACTTTACTATTTGTAAATCAAAACCTTGGTGCATCAGGCCTAGCAATAGCTATTACTATTAGCTATTTTTTACACTTTATAGCACAAATCATATATTTAAAAAAAGTTTTACAATTCAATATTTAAATATGATAAAAAAAATAATGTTAGTTTTTGGAACTCGACCTGAAGCGATAAAAATGGTTCCAATTATCAAAGAGTTAGAAAAATTTCCCGAAAAATTTAAAGTTACTATATGTATAACAGGACAGCATCGAGAAATGCTAGACCAAGTTTTGAATCTCTTTGAAATCATACCAAATTATGATTTCAATATAATGAAAAAGGGACAAGATCTATATGATGTAACATCTTGTGTTTTATTAGAAATGGGTAAAGTTCTAAAACTAGAACAACCAAATCTTGTGTTAGTGCATGGAGATACTACAACTTCTATGGCTGCTGCTTTAGCTTCTTTCTACCAGCAAATACCTGTAGGACACATAGAAGCAGGTTTACGAACAAATGATATTTATAATCCATGGCCTGAAGAAATAAATAGACAAATCACAAGTAGAATAACAACGTATCATTTTGCACCTACAGAACTTAGCAAAGCAAATTTAATAAAAGAAAATATAAGCGATGATAAAATAATAATTACAGGAAATACAGTTATAGACACTCTTCATCTTGTAATTAATAAAATCAAAAATGATATCGAACTTTCATCAAATTTAATTTCAACAATAAAACGATCTGGATACAATACAAATCGCTTAAAAAAAGAAAAAAAACTCGTACTTATAACAGGACATAGAAGAGAAAATTTTGGAGATGGATTCATCAATATATGTAATGCTATTAAATATTTAGTAGAAAAATATCCAAATGTAGATTTCGTCTATCCAATGCATTTAAATCCAAATGTACGAGAACCTATAACTAAAATATTATCAAACAACAACAATGATAATATATTTCTGATTGAACCACTAGAATACTTTTCTTTTTTATATTTGATGAATAAAAGTGATATTATATTAACTGACAGTGGTGGCATTCAAGAAGAAGCTCCTAGCTTAGGGAAGCCTGTACTCGTCATGCGAAATACAACAGAAAGGCCAGAAGCTTTAAATGCAGGAACAGTAAAACTAGTAGGAACAGATTTCAATAAAATAACCAAAGAAGTCTCCACACTATTAGAAAATAAAGAATTATATAATCAAATGAGCTTGGCAATAAATCCTTATGGAGATGGTCATGCAAGCGAAAGAATAATCAATTATTTAAGTTTATGATTCCAAAAACAATTCATTACTGTTGGTTTGGTCCAAATAAAGAACCAGAAATTGTTCAAAAATACAAATTAAGCTGGAAAATCCATTTACCTGATTACAAAATAATTTGCTGGAACGAACAAAATTTTAATATTAATAGCAATAAATATGTACAGCAAGCATATGAAAAAGGAAAATGGGCTTTTATAACAGACTATGTTAGATTATATGTTTTATACCAATATGGAGGAATATATATGGATGCAGATGTCGAAGTTTTAAAAAATTTAGATGCTTTCTTAAATCATAGAGCATTCTCTGGATATGAAAATGATTATGATATACCTACAGGAATAATGGCTTCAGAAAAAGGACATCCTTGGATAAAAGATTTATTAGATTATTATAATAATAAATCTTTTATAAAGCCAGATGGAAGTTTAGATTTAACAACGAATGTGATTACAATTACACAAATAACAAAAGAGAAATATGGATTTAAATCAGAAAAAGGATTTCAAACATTAAGAACAGGAGTTGTATTCTATCCTAAAGAATATTTTTGTCCTAATGATCATGGAAAAATTATAATAACAGAGAATACACATACAATACATCACTTTGCTGGTTCATGGATGGGGAAAAAAGGGATAAGAAAAAGAAAAATACTGGATTTTATAGGAAGATACAGAACTTTAACATACATCTACAATAAACTTAGAGGTCGGTCGAATGGTAGATAATTATTTTAAACTTCTTTTTATTGCAATTATAAGTTTCTTACTAGGAACTTTTTTTGACTATCAATCAATATTCTTTTTTTTATTATTTTGTTACATATCTTCAAGAAACAAAAGTAACAATTATTTAGTCCTTAACTGTTATTTATTTTATTCATTTTGTGGAAGTACTGCAGCTATATCATATGAAATATCGACCGGAGGTAGTTACACACCTTATTTCGATGATTGGTATTATTATGATCATGTAAAACAAATACTAGAATATTACATCGTTGAAAATTCGACCTTATATGAATATGTCCTAACAATGTACATATTACCCTTTCAATACTTCATTCCTCTGAAACATATTTATTTTCTTCCGTTTAACTGGTTTATAGGAGCATTAGTTGTAAATGAATCAATAAAGTTAGCAAATCATTTTTATCCAAATAAAAATAGATCAATATACATCATTTCATTAGCTCTTATTTTATTCAATGCAAATTTCACCAATGGGATTGTTCATTTATTTAGAGATGGATTGATGCTTTTATTTTTAACAAAGGCAATAAATAAAGCGATAAATAAGCACTATATTTCTTCATTCGTTTTTTGCATACTTACTGGATTCTTAAGAGGAGCTAATGGATTACTAGCACTAATGTTTTTATTTTTACAATATTTTGTAAATAAACAAATGATAAGAAAAAAAAATTATGTTTTCATCATTCTAACCTCGCTTTTAGCATTATTTCTCATTTCTGATTATTTATTTGATGCTTCAAAATATATTAGATCTTTTAGTGGTAATGAAAATAATGATACAGAGGGATTAGTTCAAAGTATATCAGAAAGAACTGATTCCTTTTTAGAAAAGGGAGGAGATTCTAGTGGTATTATGAAATTATATAATAGTGGAAATCCTATTGCTATCTCATTAATGTTACCTATATATCTAGTGAGTCCAATAAATATTGGTCCTTTTATTATCATTGAAGATTCATTAGCAGAAAATATCCCCACTACAATCATAAGATTTAGAATAGAAACAATTTGGGAGATTATAAATATTTTAATTTGGACAATCTGTATATTTCCTTTTTTCATAGGATTATATAAATTTCTTACTGAAAAAAGAATTGAATATTTCCCTTTAGCAATATACTTCATATTTACCTTAATACTTATAACATATATCTCTATGCAACATCGCCATAAAATGGCCTTTATAATCATATACCCATTATTATATAATTGTTACAAATATTACTACAAAACAAATCCAAAATGGATAATTATATTACAAGTATTCATTTCACTATTATTATTATTATATATTTTAAGCTCATTATGAATAAGTATATTATATTACAAAACACCTGGACACCATATAGAAATTCATTATTTAATGAATTTCAAAAACAAGGATTAAACTTCAAAGTTTTATATATGTCTGAAAAAGAATCAGATCGTAATTGGAAAATTTCCGATAATATCCAATATGAATATTATATTGATAATGGATTTTATAAACAAATAAGTTATTTTCATTTACATTTCAACCCCAAAATAATAAAATATATTATAAAGAATAAAAACTCAGAATGTATACTTGGAAGTTCATGGAATGATATTAACATAATTATACTACTAATTCTTAAGAAAATTGGTTTTTTAAAAAATATCATACATATATGGTCGGAAGCTAATTATCTAACAATAGGTGCTATAAAAAAAAACAATATAAAACATTTATTCAGGAAATTCATCTTAAATGGAATAGATGGTCAATATATTATACCAGGGAAAATGGCTTTGATAACATTAAAAAAATGGGATATAAATATAAAAAAATATTCACTTCTTCCTAATACTATATCAGAGGATATTTTTTCAAAAAATGAACACAAAGAAGTAATTAGTAAAAATATGCAACCTACTATTCTAATAGTATCTCGTTTAAATGAAAGAATAAAAGGCATAATAAACTTTTTAAATTCTTTAGGAACTGATAGAATAAAATCTTGTAAAATAAGAATTGCAGGAGATGGAGAAGACAAAGACTTAATAAACAAATACATAATAGACAATTCATACGACAACAATATCAAACTAATAGGTTTTTGTTCTTATACTGAGATTATTGAAGAGTATTTAAATGCTGATATTTTTGCTCTTCCATCCTACTCTGATCCCTCACCTCTTTCTGTAGTAGAAGCCATTAGATTAAAAAAACCATTATTATTATCAGAACGCTGTGGAAATCACTTTGAAGCATTAATTGTCGGTAAAAATGGTTTTATTTTCGATCCAACTTCAAAAACATCAATCACTAATGCTTTTGATAGCATAATGAAAAACAGAAGATTATGGTTAGAAATGGGAGAAATCAGCTATAATCTTTATGAGAAAACATATAATCGCTCTAAAGTCGTTTCTAATTTTATACAATCAATTAAATACAAATAATGAAAATAGTCCAAATAAATATAGTTGCTAATTGGGGTTCTACTGGACGTATAGCAGAAGAAATAGGACTAAAACTAATTGAAGAAGGATTTAATAGTTATATTGCTTATGGAAGATATGCAAACCATAGCCAATCTAAGTTATACCATATAGGCTCTAAGTTCAACACATATTACCACGTTTTGCAAACAAGGTTATTTGATAGACATGGTTTATCTTCTAATAGAGCCACAAAACAATTTATCAAATGGCTTGATGCAATTAAACCTGATATAATTCACATCCACAATATTCATGGATATTATATTAATTATAAGATACTATTTGAATATATTTCAAAAAAAGATATACCAATAGTATGGACAATGCATGATTGCTGGCCTTTCACAGGACATTGTTCTCATTTTGAAAATATAAACTGTAATAAATGGCAAATACAATGCCATAATTGTCCACAAATACAATCTTATCCAAAAAGTCTAATCTACGATAGATCCTACAAAAATTTCTTAGAAAAGAAAGAATATTTCACAAAGATAAATCATATAGAAATAGTTGCTGTTTCATTATGGATGAAATCAATTCTTTCTACATCCTTTTTAAATAAATACCCAATAACAGTTATCAATAATGGCATTAATACAAATATATTTACACCGTATCTATCATATACAAAAGAAAAAGAAAAATTAGGCATTAAAGACAAATTTGTTATTCTTGGTGTGGCTAATATTTGGAACAAACAGAAAGGATTCGATGATTTTATCAATTTATCAAAATTGATTGACAATAATTCTGTTATCATTCTTGTAGGTTTAAATAAAACGCAAATGAACCAGTTACCCTCTAATATTATAGGATTCGAAAGAACAAATGATATAAAGAGTTTAGCTATTTTATATTCTTTATCCAATGTATATCTCAATCTTACTTATTTAGATACATTTCCCACAACAAATATCGAAGCTCTTGCTTGTGGCACGCCAGTTGTAACATATAAAACAGGAGGTAGTGTAGAGTCAATTACAGATCAGACAGGTTTTATTGTGGATCAAGGAAATATAAACGAGCTATTAAGTGTTTTAAACAAAATAAAAATTAATGGAAAATCATACTATTTAAAGACATGTTGCAAACATGCAAATAATCATTTTTGCAAAAATAATCAGTATGATAAATACATACAACTATACAAAAACATATTACAAATATAACAAAATTTACACAACAAATAATACAATGTTCCAAAATAGTATTTTATTAATCACCGGAGGAACTGGTTCTTTCGGTAATGCAGTTTTAAGACGTTTTTTAGATTCAGATATAAAAGAAATCCGAATCTTCTCCCGCGACGAAAAAAAACAAGATGACATGCGTCATTCACTACAAAATCCTAAAGTAAAATTTTACATCGGTGATGTACGTGATAAACGCAGTGTAGATGGGGTCATGGATGGAGTAGATTACATATTTCATGCCGCCGCCTTAAAACAAGTCCCTTCTTGCGAATTTTTTCCGACTCAAGCCGTTCGGACCAATGTATTGGGGACGGAGAATGTTCTTGATTCAGCTATAGCTCACGGAGTAAAAAATGTCGTAGTACTTTCTACAGACAAAGCTGCCTACCCTATCAATGCTATGGGAATAAGTAAAGCTATGATGGAAAAAGTTGCTATGGCTAAAGGACGTCAATTAGGGTTGGAAGGGAAAACTACTATTTGTTGTACCCGTTACGGAAATGTAATGGCCAGCCGTGGTTCTGTGATTCCTTTATGGATTGAACAAATCAAAGCAGGTAATGATATTACGATTACAGATCCTAATATGACACGCTTTATGATGACCTTGGATGATGCTGTCGATTTAGTATTATATGCATTTCAGCATGGTCAAAATGGAGATTTGTTCGTACAAAAAGCTCCTGCTGCAACATTAGAGGTTCTGGCAAATGCTTTAAAAGATTTATATAAGTCTGATACCACTGTACGCGTAATAGGAACCCGCCATGGAGAAAAATTATACGAAACGCTAGTTACGAGAGAAGAAATGTCGAAAGCGGAGGACTTAGGAGAGTATTACCGGATACCCTGCGATAATCGTGATTTAAATTATGACAAGTTCTTTGTTGAAGGTAATAAGGAAATTGCCAAAATAGAAGATTACCATTCTCACAATACACGTCGTCTGGATGTAGAAGGAATGAAGCAGTTGTTATTAAAACTGGATATAATCCGAACAGATTTAGGACTATGATAAAAGTTGGCATAACCGGACAGGCTGGATTTGTCGGAACACATCTTTATAATACATTAGGATTGTATCCGGAAGAGTTCGAGCGTATTCCTTTTGAAGATTCTTTCTTCAAAGAAGAAAACCTATTAGGAAATTTTGTTAAACAATGCGATGTTATAGTGCACTTGGCTGCAATAAATCGTCATCCGGATCCGCAGGTTATATACGATACTAATCTTTTATTAGTACGTCAACTGATAACCGCTATGGAAAAAGAGCAAGTTACGCCTTATGTACAATTCTCCTCCTCCACCCAGGAAGAACGGGAAAACGAATATGGCAAATCCAAGCGTGAAGGACGGGCATTGTTAGAAGAATGGGCAAAAAGAAACAAATCATCATTCACAGGTATGGTAGTACCAAATGTATATGGTCCTTTTGGCCGCCCTAATTATAATTCATTTATAGCAACCTTTTGTTATAAACTAACTCACGGAGAAACACCAGAGATTCTACAAGACAGTCAGGTCAATCTAATTTATGTCGGAAATTTATGTCAGTACATTATAAATAAGATTCGAATAAAACAAAAATGTAATGACAGATTGATAGAACGTGATTCCATACCATATGATTTCGAAAAAAGGGTAACAGAAATACTCAGTTCGCTGGAAAAATTCAAATATCTATATTTCGAACAAGGTTTTATACCTGATTTACAAGATAAAAACGAGATTAATTTATTTAATACATTTTGTAGTTATATCGACCTTCAGGATATTTATCCCCGTAAGCTAATTAAACATGCAGATACAAGAGGAATTTTTGTTGAAACAATAAAATTAGGAATAGGTGGTCAGGTATCTTTTTCAACGACTATTCCGGGTATCACCCGTGGAAACCATTATCATACTCGCAAAATCGAACGTTTTATTGTTATCAAAGGTAAAGCCAGAATCCAATTACGGAAAGTTGGAACAGAAGAAGTATTGAATTTTGAGTTAGACGGAGAAAATCCTGCCTATGTAGATATACCAGTCTGGTACACTCACAATATAACCAATATAGGGACAGATGTACTTTATGCCCAATTTTGGATAAACGAATGGTATAACCCGGAAGATGGAGATACTTATTTTGAACAAGTAGAAAAATAAAAATGCAAAAATTAAAAGTATTGACAGTAGTTGGTACACGTCCCGAAATTATTCGTTTGGCATGTGTATTACAAAAGTTGGATGCTAGTCCGGCTATTGAACATATATTGGTTCACACAGGACAAAATTATGATTACGAGTTAAATGAACTATTCTTTGAAGACTTAGGATTACGTAAACCTGATTATTTCCTGAATGCCGCCGGAGCAAATGCAACAGCAACGGCTGGTCAGATTCTAATCAATATAGATCCTATATTAGAAAAAGTGCAACCAGATGCTTTTCTTGTATTAGGAGATACTAATTCATGTTTGTGCGCTATAGCTGCCAAAAAACGCCACATTCCTATTTTTCATATGGAAGCTGGCAACCGTTGTTTTGATCAACGAGTACCAGAAGAAAGTAATCGTAAAATAGTAGATCATATCAGCGATATAAATCTAGTTTACAGCTCTATAGCTCGCGAGTATTTATTAAAAGAAGGTCTACCTGCCGATCGAATAATAAAGACTGGTAGTCCCATGTTTGAAGTATTGACACAATATTTACCCAAAATACAGGCATCAAAAATCCTTCAAACATTAAATTTAGAAAAAGGCAAATATTTTGTAGTATCTGCACACCGAGAAGAAAATATTACATCAGAGATAAACTTTAGTAATTTAGTGAAAATCCTTAATAGCATAGCTACCACTTACGGATATCCGGTTATCGTTTCCTGTCATCCTCGTACTCGCAAAATGATAGAGAAAAAAAGAATTCAATTTCATCCGAACGTGAAGTTGATGAAACCAATGTCTCTGAGTGACTATAATCAACTTCAGGTCAATGCTAATGCTGTGTTATCAGATTCAGGTACGATCAGCGAAGAATCTTCCATTCTGAATTTCCGTGCATTAAATATGCGAGAGGCACATGAACGACCAGAGGCTATGGAAGAGGCAAGCGTAATGATGGTAGGACTAAACCCGGAAAGAGTTATGCAAGGATTAGCCGAATTACAAAATCAAAATCTGAAAATCCGAAATTTCCGTCCTGTATACGATTACTCAATGCCAAATGTTTCTGATAAAGTTGTACGGATTATTATCTCTTACACCGATTATATTAAAAGAGTTGTTTGGAATGAAAACAGCTTTTAATTAACATGAAAGTATTAATTGTTACTAATCATTTTTATCCGGAAGTATTTCGGGTAAATGATGTTGCTTTCGATTTGGCAACAAAAGGGAATGAAGTAACTGTTATTACTTGCATTCCCAACTACCCTATTGGACATTTTTTTGAAGGATATGGTCTGTTCAAAAATAGAAAGGAAATTATTAAAGGAGTAACTGTTTTAAGAGTTCCTGTTATTCCAAGAGGAGAAGGAAAAGGTATAAGGTTATTTTTAAATTATCTAAGTTATCTTATAACAGCATCAGTAACTACTTTTTTTCAATCATTTACAAAGAAGTTTGATTGTATATTGGTACATGAGACATCTCCTGTAACAGTAGGAATACCAGCCGTAATTGTAAAAAAAATCCAGAAAATACCATTGTATTTCTGGGTTCTAGACTTATGGCCGGAAAGTTTATCTGCAGCCGGAGGGATTAAAAACAGGTACATTCTAGCCTTTTTCGAACGAATTGTAAAATATCTCTATTCTTCTTCAGATAAGATATTGATGAGTTCGAAAGGTTTTGAAATATCCATTTTAGAAAAAGGAGATTATAAGTCTAAACTTGTCTATTTTCCTAACTGGGGAGAAGATGTCTTTTCTAATCCTGCACAAGTTACGATTCCCCAACTACCTAAAGGGTTTAGAATAATGTTTGCTGGAAATATAGGAGAAGCTCAGGATTTTGAATCTATCATGCAAGCCGCTCTTTTAATGAAAGAAGATAAGGATATTAAATGGATTTTGATTGGTGACGGAAGAAAAAGGGAATGGGTTGATTCATTCATCAAAAAACACAATCTACACGAAACTGTCTACATCTTAGGTCGATATCCTATTGATACAATGCCTGCATTATTCAAAGAAGCAGATGCAATGTTGATAACACTTAAAGATGAATTCATTTTCAATTTAACTGTTCCTGCTAAATTACAAGCATACTTAGCTGCATCTAAACCTGTAATAGCAATGTTAAATGGTGAAGGAGCAGAAATAATCAAAGAGTCAGGATGCGGATATGCAGTAAAATCAGGAGATTTTAAATCTCTTGTAGAAATGATTCGAAATAAGGTACTAACAGACAAAGATAATTTTAAAGAAAAAGGGAAAAAGGGAAATTTATTTTTCAATAATTTTTTTCGTAAAGATAAATGCATGAATCATTTAATAGAAATATTAACTACAAATTAATATACAAATCTGATATTCAGCTACAACCAAAGCCATTTCTTTTGGGTTTTGTTACATGTGATGAATAGAAGGATGATAGTAATGATTCGCATACGAAGGATAAACAAATATCTTCATACGTATTCGAATGAAGGTTGAATTGAAAATTTGAAAGTCCCTTATTTCGGAGATGAAAGATATATGTTTTGAAGATAAAATAAGGGACTTTTGAATGCAAAAGATATATGTTTTTTAGAGGGAAAGGAGATTCTTACTGTTGACAGGAAACATCTGTT
>NZ_QTMM01000024.1:108055-108714 GCF_003635445.1 Parabacteroides sp. AF17-3
TTTTTTAGAGGGAAAGGAGATTCTTACTGTTGACAGGAAACATCTGTTGTACAGCATCAACTTAAAAGTTATGCTGACAGAAGAATTAAAACGCTATAAAAAAAAATTGGTGGAATTGTAGGAAAAAATTTGGCTTTGGATAAATTGGAAGCCTATATCGGAGAGTGCTCGGACCGACGGACCGAAATAATGAAACTGGCCTGGCTGTTGGGGAGTGATGAGTGTCACCAAAAAAAGGGTTGGACTGATTTCGCAAATAAGTTTTTTGACAAATTCCGACCGGAAATATTGACTTGGTGTGGTTTTGACCTGGTAGACCCGTGGAAGGAGAGAGTACCGGTGAACGACCGGAAATTTTTGAGTGACCTGCTGGGGCAAATGAAGGTATATTATTTCAATGATGTGTCTTTCGACTTCCTGGCTGAGCACTTTTATCTCTGTTTTCGTCTGGAGGGAACGGTCGGTTCTTTTTGTACCGAAATGAAAGTACATGACTCTGATTATTCGGATTGTATCAAACATTTTTTGAATGAAATAAATAGGATTAATAACAAAAATAAGAAATAATAATTGATTAATACGCTGTATAACAGGTTTTTCTGTGCTTGTTTTTGCTGCGATTTTAGTAATTGCCGTCCGGTGCATACCCTCTACCTTTG